>CAZDRD010000037.1:0-5869 GCA_964507945.1 uncultured Candidatus Saccharibacteria bacterium | reverse complement strand
AAGACTACAGCGATACCGGCAACATTCGCTTCAACCGCGAAGTCCGCATTCTGCCTGAGTCCATCAAACTTTCCGTACTCTACACCATCGTCGACAACAACGTTCTATTCTGGGGGCCAAAAGAAGAGGACGTGTCGTTCCAGTTTGTCAGCGACGCCTATGCCGACTCGCTCAAAAGTTTGTTTGATTATCTCTGGAGTGTATCAAAATCGATCGAGTTTGCGAGGTAAAAAACGTCGGCCCTCGGGAGTGTTCCCAAGGGCCGTGCGATCAAGCATCTTCCTGTACGTAACCATACTCCGCTGGGGTGTAGAGCGTTAAAAATGTCGCGGCCGCAGTCACTGCATGGCTACTGGTAGCAATTCTTCCACTTTGCTTTCCGTCTGGAAATAACACGATTACCGCCCCATTACGCTGATCCATGTAGACCTGCAACACGATCCCTTGGGGTATATTGTTGTGAAAGAGTTTGGTATCCAGAACATAAAAACCGGAGGTTTTTCTTTGTTGCGGACGAAATTCGAACCTTCCGTCCAGATCTTTTAAGAAGGGGTTTTCTATCCAACCCTTTCTTAATTCCCCCTCTATCTCACCAAGTCGCCTGAGAAAGACCGACTCAGTTATTACGCTTACCGATACATGCGGCGTCACGCAAATAACCGTCGATTGTCTGGAAATGCGCCAAAACACAACGAGCAGCACGAGCAGGAAAAAGATTACGACCCACGTCACGTATGCTTCCATCTCGGAAACTCCCTTTTACGTTTAACTAACGTGAACTATACTACTCAATCAAAAAAAGTCAAGCAAATTTCGTCGCTGCGATGAAAGTGGTGTAGTTGAACTTCAGGTCTTGAATGCTCTCTTCGATAATATCGAGACCGTAGAGCTTGGCACAGGCGCGCGGAGCGATGACGGCGGTCGTTTTGGGCAACACCCCCTTCCCCAGATCCTCTGCCGCCTTTGCGGTATCGGGGTACGCCTGTACTTCTACCGTGGGCCATTTACGTTTGAGGTACATGCGACACTGTTTGAGGGCCTGATCATGCGAAGCGATCGCCGTGATCTCATCGGGATTGACGCCAGGATACACCAGCAAATTGTGATGCACGTCTATCTCGAACATCTTTTCTATGCTAAACAGATGTTTTGCCATGGCATACACCGCTTCGATGACAATACCGCCATTGCTGTTTTCAATCGGAAATATCCCTAAGTCAATATCCCCTTTTTCAAGGGCGGCAAGTACATTTTCGACACTCACGAGATACTGTAAATCACCCATACCATCACTAAATTTTTGCAAAAAATAACGAGCTGCTTCCTCAGAAAAGCTCCCTTTTGCGCCAGATATCCCGATTTTTCGTAGTGTCATGTTCTGTTAGGGTACCATTTTTTATACCTTCTCGTCACGATTATGCTCAAGGGTATGAAATTAGAACATATTTATGCAAAAAAGCTATGCACAGCCGATGTGTTGCATTAAGTTGCGCAAAAAATGGCCTACTGTATACTATTTCCAGACGTCACCTTCGTTATCACGCGGTCGATTATCACCTTTATCTTTTCGGATATTTCTCATGAACAAACAATCAATCATTGAAAAAGTGCATGGTGTACTCGGCGGCACCAAAGCCGACGCGGAACGCGCAGTAGATGCGATGATCGAGTCGATCACCGACGGCCTTAAAAAAGGCGATGAAGTCTCTATAGCGGGCTTGGGCATCTTCTCGACCAAAATGCGCCCTGCTCGTCAGGGTCGCAACCCGCGTACCGGCGAGACTATCAAGATCGCTGCGATGCGTGTCCCCAAATTCCGCCCCGCAAAGGCGCTCAAAGACACGGTGAAATAATTTTCACTTCGTCCACATCGATAAAACCCGCCATTGGCGGGTTTTATCGTGTTGTGCCCTCACCAGGAATCGAACCTGGATCGCAGCCTTCGGAGGGCCGCATTCTATCCATTAAACTATGAGGGCATGGCTCATTCATTTTGCAGGAAATACCTATAAAAGCAAAGCGGGGATGTTACTCCCCGCTTGTGACAACAACAAGTTACAGTATTATGTTGTCAGTCCCATTGCAGATACACTGGCCAATGCCACATCTGCACGCACAGTATACTGTTCGACCAATCCTCTCGTCATTGGATAATGACGAGCGTCCAAATCAAACAGAATACCGCCAAGAGGACCTTCCATTATAGTTTCAACGGCAGCATCACCTTCTCTGTAAGCATCCCAAAACGCAAGGACGGCCTGAGCCTGCATGCTTACCGTGCCACCCTCCCACGAGAAACTGATCAAAACACGAGCGGCCTCGATTTCTTTACCATGAATCGGCCTATTGTACATTTTTTCATCTCCATGTGACAGAACATAACTCAAAAGCCCCCGTCGTGGGGGCTTTTGAGTTTTGACATGCACAACACTACCGCCCCCGCGTTCTTGCAAGAGTGACGACGACGATAAGTGTTCGTGATGTCTTCATCAAATTCATAGTAGCAAAGCGAATCGCCCTGTCAAGTATTTATCGTACCACTTCCACGGGTGCCGAGCGCGGTATGCTTGGTTCCGGTGTCGTAGCGGAAATATGAATCCTGCCATTTGCGTCTACAAGCACCGAATAACCGGTACCTGGCGCCGTGGGACCTGAGGGATCTGTGGGCAAGACTGAAATATACGTAGGCACCAAGCAGCCAAGTGCCGCTGAGGTAGTGGTCGCAGCAGGCGTCTCGCTCGTGATCTCGGTCGCGGTAGACGGCAAAGTAGGACAAATCTGACTTCCCACCGATCCGGCGAAAACGCCTTTGTTGTCGGCCATACGCTGACCAATGGCGTTAAGGATGGCATTGAGGTTACTGACACGCTGCGAATCGCGCGCTTGCGCAAATTGTCGCGCCGGATTGATCGCAATAATCACCACCGTAGCAAGGATCGCGATGATACCGATCACGACCAGTATTTCTATAAGCGTGAAACCTTTCTCGGAAATAACTGATTGCTTTTTCATGCAAGATCAGAATTACAATAATGTGACGATGCTATCATGTGCGTCGGAGTACGCAAAGTCTTTTTGAAGCAGAAAACGCTTTCGGATGATTGCCAAGATGGAGGCCTTCGCAAGGTGACGTGGTATAGTGATTCCATGAAAATCGTTTCATGGAATGTCAACGGTATACGTGCCGTGGTGAAAAAAGGAGCATGGGCGGCGTTTGTAAAACAGTCTCCTGCTGACATCATTCTTTTGCAGGAAACAAAAGCAAATCCTGACCAAGTTCCCCCAGAGGTGGCCAATATGCCCGGTTTTTATTCATATTTCGACTGCCCCAAAGAACGCAAAGGCTACAGCGGTGTCGGACTCATCACCAAGGTGAAACCTAAAGAAGTGTTTTACGAATTGGGTGTACCGGCGCTTGATATTGAGGGAAGACTCGTCACGGCACTCTACGATGGGCTTGCGATTTTAAATGTGTATTTCCCCAATGGCGGAGGCGGGCCACATCGACTTGAGTTTAAGCTTGCGTATTATGACGCATTTTTAACCTACATCGATCGACTGCGAAAAGAAGGCTACAAAATCATCTTCGCCGGCGATATCAACACCGCTCATGAAGCAATAGACCTTGCAAGGCCGAAAGAAAACGAAGAAAATACGGGTTTTCTTCCCGAAGAACGCGCATGGCTCGATGAAGTAGAGCGGCATGGGTATGTAGATACCTTTCGTCACTTTTATCCAAACAAAGTAGGAGCGTATTCGTATTGGGATCTTAAAACCGCCGCACGCGATAGAAATGTAGGATGGCGTATTGATTATGTTTTTGTCTCTCCTGAGTTGTTGCCAAATATAAAGCGGGCATTTATTTCATCTGAAATATACGGCTCGGATCATTGCCCTATCGGTATTGAACTTGAAAAAGTTATTTTTTAATGGTGTAACCTATATAGGACATGTTTATCCACATGCATTGTCCTTTACATGTCTTATATACGCGCTACGATAGTAGCAGACGCGTGATGGTGACGAAGATGCCGTGACTTGTGCGCTGAAGTTTTCAGCATAGAGGTCACGGTGTCTTCAAAAGTTCTTTCGAGTCAGTAGTTCTGTATCTATAGAAGATACAAAGCGCAACATAAGTTTGTTTCACCTCCCAAGTGTAGATGTCTTCACCGTTCAATAAAATTGTAAAAGAGACACTTCTTACACATAAAGGACAGGAACAAGATCTATCGTGTTTCGCGTCATATCTTCTCATTTTTCAAATAATTGGCTTTTACCCCAAAGCCAAGCGTCGCTCTAAAGAGCGGATTCGGATCTCCACCCGACCCGCCACTTGGCGACACGAAGCCTCCGCTTCCCTGCTTTGTTTCTCATGAAACAGGTCAGAGAAGCGGAGGCTTTATTGTTTTGCGTCTTAAAACAATAAAGTAACTGTGCTCCGGGAAAGCTCAATACTTATTCCCTTGCACAGTTACTTTATTGTAACCTTGGCTCAAAAAATTACTTGAAAAGTGAATAAGATTTGGCCTAGCGGCCCGGAGCGTTCACTGGAAAAATTATTCCCTCAATACTATGAGTCGAATAAAAGTTTCTCATGAAACGTGGTACTTCTCCCGTATCTTCTCAACTTCCTTGCGTTCCTCGTCTTCTTTACGATTTTTTGCCTGCTCGCCAAGCACTTTAAGCGCTTCAATGTCAAGTTTGCTCAACTCCTGCGCCCTACTTTCAAGATACTCCGTTGTATTTTTGCCCGGCATTTCCATTACTTCTTCAAGGAGAGCGTGCAATATATGCCCTATTTTGGGACCAGGTGTTTCATGTGTAACTTCCATGATCTTTTTGCCATCGATTTTGAGCATCCCGACCGATATAGGATCTCGCAATGCCTCCTCTACCATTGATTTATATTTACGAAACCGAAACGGCTGTTCCTTCGGACGGCCAGTGCCGATGCGATCGCAAATGCGCAAATCAAGCAAATCCCAAATATTTTCCTCTCCAACATTCCGCACCATTCGTCTTACGGCAGAAAGCGTTATTTTATCGGGGTCTGAGAAAAACATATGCCAACGTACTAAACTGACGACTTTTTCGGCAGTTTTTTTTGGAAATTTCAGATCATCAAGAACCTTCTTTGTTGTACGTGCGCCCACCACTTCATGGCCATGGAAAGTCCATTGTTGTGTTTCTTTTGACCAACGACGCGACTCTGGTTTTGAGATATCGTGCAACAAAGCCGCAAGACGCACGTCGAGTGGCCATTTCTTATCGGCTGCATGTTGTACCGCTCGCAGCAAGTGCTCAAAGACTGTGTATTTATGAGCCTGGTTTTGTTCAACCCCAATGGAACGCATGAGGTCGGGAAGTACGTAAGGAAGCGTGCCAGTTTGTTTCATGAGAAACAAACCCTCCATAGGACGGTCAGACATGATTACTTTCACCAATTCGTCGCGAATTCGTTCTTTTGAAATTCTGCCGAGTTTTTCGGCACATTTTTGTATCGCTTCAAATGTGTATTGTTCTATGCCAAAACCGAGCTCAGCCCCAAGACGAATTGCTCGTAACATTCGTAGTGCGTCTTCGTTAAAACGCTCGGTAGGGTCGCCGACTGCACGGATGATTTTGTCTTTTAAATCTTTTTGTCCTTTAAAGGGATCTACGAATTGTCCTTGAGGTGGATCGTACGCAATGGCGTTCATCGTAAAATCTCGACGCTTAAGGTCTTCTTCAAGCGACACGCCAAATGCTACATGGTCAGGCCGACGTGAGTCGCTGTAGCCGTGCTCAGTGCGGTACGGCGTCACTTCGACCACCTTGAGCCGCTCGTCCTCTGTTTCTTTATCTACGACCCCGACGGTGCCGTAGATGT
>CAZDRD010000036.1:0-5992 GCA_964507945.1 uncultured Candidatus Saccharibacteria bacterium | reverse complement strand
ATCAAATAATAATTCTGTGTTTTTCGTTTCAGCGTATCTTTCGCTCCGCCTTTGTGCGTACGGGCTGTTTGCCGATTGAGCCACAGGCGATACTCACGCATCAGGCCGTCGGTAATATCATCGGGCTTTTGTGCTTTTGAAAATGCGAGAAAGCGATCGAGGTAATGTTTATAATTTTCAACCGTTTTCAAACTGCGGCCTTTCTCTATTTCAATATGCTCTAAAAATTCACGTTTCAGTATTTCAAGTTCATTTGTCCTTTCATGCGACATATACCTAGTGTCGCACAATTTTTATAGATAAAGAAGTGGCCTGCGCAAGCAGGCGCAGGCCATTGGACTAGGTGTCAGATCGTTTCTGGCAATCTGACACATTTCCCCAATGCAGGACTCCATGCAGTTGCGACGCCAGTAATAGCGCCATTTTGGCTGCATACGTACTGCTCGGGGCTAAGTCCCGAAGTTGGTCGTGAATCGCCACTTGCGCATCCCGCCACAGGAGTAGCAAGCAAGATCACGAGTATAGTTCCTTTTACCCACATATTTGACCCTTTCCCTTACTTGCCCACCCGGACACCGAAAAGAAAAGCGGCCCGAATGGGCTGTATAAATATACAACCTCAATCAAATAAAGTCAAGTGGCAGTTACTTGACAAAAGAAGCTACTGGGTGTATTTTTTATTTAAATTAGTTCCCCCACGACCCTATAAACAGCCCGCGTCACGCCACGACGCGGGTATAATAATTTCAGGTAAGTAAGAAGGTGGCAAATTCCCCAACACTTGCATTTTTTGTCAAGGTATGCTATAGTGCCTTCATGCTTACGAAACGAAAGAAAATCAATGTTATCAAAGAGACCGGACGGCACGATACCGATACCGGTTCGCCTGAAGTACAAGTAGGGATGCTGACCAAGCAAATCACCGAGCTGACGACCCACTTGAAGAAAAATCCGAAAGATGTGCATTCGCGTCGCGGTCTTTTGGGCATGGTTGCCGACCGCCGCGCACACCTCAAGTATCTTGAAAAGAAGGACAAGCGCAAATACAACGCGCTTCTCAAAAAATTGAACCTGAAAAAATAATCAAACGACCGTGACCATCACGGCCTTTTGATATGCTACAATGAAGTGAGCGAGTTTTTTATAATCTAACGCTTTTTTACATGTCAGTTATCAAACATAAAGCACAGCGTGTCGGTATTTTTATAGACACGCAAAACCTTTATCACAGCGCGAAAAATCTCTATAAGGCAAAGGTAAACTTCGCGCACGTCCTCAAGGAAGCGCTTGCCGAGCGTACGCTCATACGCGCCATGTCCTATGTCGTCACCACGGAAAGCGGTGAGGAACGGAGCTTTTTCGACGCGCTTGCAAAAATAGGCATCGAGACCAAGACCAAAGACCTGCAGATATTTTTCGGTGGTGCAAAAAAGGCAGACTGGGACGTCGGTATGGCGATCGATGCGATCAAAATGGCACCCAAACTCGACACCGTGGTGCTTGCAACCGGCGACGGCGACTTCGTACCGTTGGTCGAATATCTTAAGACAAAAGAAGGATGCCAGGTAGAGGTCATCGCCTTTGGCCGATCATCGTCCGGTCGACTTAAAGAAGCCGCCGACGATTTCATCGACATGGATCTCGACGCGAAAAAGTTTCTCATCGGGTATCGCGGCCACGTTTCATCTCGTGATGAACGGGAGGAAGAGGAGTAAAACCCATTGCTCCGTCAATTTTTCCTGTTATACTGCATAATTATCGGGTAATTGCGTCATGGAGCTTGGGGTAAAACGTGGCAAGCGGCTTTTCTTCTTCCATAAAGCCATTTGCCACGTTATACACGAGCCATCGGCGTGAATGTGACTATGCAACGACAAGAATTTACGACGGAGATAGGCGGTAAAACACTCACTGCGGAGTTTACCGACCTTGCCGACCAAGCTGATGGATCGGTGATCGTGCGCTATGGCGACACGACCGTCATGGCAACAGCGGTAATGGGTAAAGAAGAGCGTATCGGGCTTGGATATTTTCCACTCACGGTAGACTACGAAGAAAAACACTATGCGGCGGGAGCGATCTTGGGAAGCCGTTTCATGCGCCGCGAAGGTCGACCTTCGGATGAGGCGATCCTCACCGGACGTATCGTTGATCGGACGATACGTCCGCTATTCGATCATCGTCTGCGGCTCGATGTGCAAGTGGTCGTCACCGTGCTTTCGATCGCACAGGACGATCCCGACACCCTTGCGGTCATTGCCGCATCGCTTGCGCTGGCGACCTCCGGCATCCCTTGGGGCGGGCCGGTCAGTGCCGTGCGCGTGGGAAAACATCGAAACGGCGAACAGATCATCAACCCGGGCTACGAGATGCGCGCCCATGAAGAACTTTTGTATGACGTACTCGCGTGCGGACAGGGCAGTACGATCAACATGATCGAAACAAAAGCGTTTGAAGCGCAGGAAAGCGATATCGAACAAGCTCTCGTACGCGCACTCGAAGAATTGAGCAAAATCCAACAATTTCAAGAAGATGTCGTCAACAAAATCGGAAAGACGAAGCGTGTTGTCGATCTTTCCGAACCATCGCCGGAACTGCAGAAACTTTTTGACGCAGAGATCGCGCCACATGTTGTTGATGCGGTATTTACCGGCACCGCAGGCAAAGAGGGTATCGCGGCACTTTCAAAAGAATGGCAAAAAATCGTTGCGGAAAAACTACCCGACGCAAATAAAGCCCACGTTGAAGATATCTTCGAACACGCAGTGGACGAGAGCCTTCATGTACAAGCCATTGAACATGACCGACGCGCCGATGGAAGATCGATGGACGAGGTACGGCCGCTTTTTGCACAAGCGCGCGGCATTGCCACACCGATGGTGCATGGAGCCGGGGTATTTTACCGCGGTGGCACGCACGTCTTTACCGCACTCACGCTCGGCGGGCCTGGCGATTCACTTTTGGTGGACTCGATAGAAGAGCAGGAGGTGAAAAAACATTTCATGCATCATTACAACTTCCCTCCGTTTTCAGTGGGAGAGACGGGACGCCTCGGCGGCATGAATCGCCGCGCAATAGGCCATGGCGCGCTTGCCGAAAAAGCGCTCTCGGCAGTGATTCCTCCAAAAGCTGAATTTCCGTACACCATTCGCCTCGTATCGGAGAGCATGGCCTCCAACGGTTCGACTTCTATGGCATCGGTCTGCGCTTCGACGCTCGCGCTCATGGACGGCGGCGTACCGATACTGCGCCCCGTCGCCGGCATTGCCATAGGCCTCATGCTGAAGGGAGATACCTATAAAATCCTCACCGATATCCAAGGGCCGGAAGACCATCATGGCGATATGGATTTCAAAGTCGCCGGCACGAGCGATGGTATCACTGCGATACAACTCGATATCAAAGTACAAGGGCTAACACTTGATATCATCAAAGAAGCACTGATGCGTGGCAGGGCGGCACGGCTCCATATCTTGAAAGTCATTACCGACGCGCTGCCGCAACCGCGTAAAGACATCTCACCGCATGCACCAAAAATCCTGACACTTCAGATCAAGAAAGATCAGATCGGCCTCGTGATCGGCCCCGGTGGCAAGACTATCAACGGCATAAGGGATGACACTTTGGTAGATGATATTACAATAGAGGAGAACGGCCTCGTGTTCATCACCGGTCGTCACGGCACCGCAGAGAAAGCGCGCGATATTATTGCAGACCTTACGCACGAATACATCGCTGGAGAAAAATTCGAAGGCGAAGTAACGCGCATCTTGGATTTCGGCGCATTCGTCAAAATTGGACGCAACACCGAAGGGCTCGTGCATGTTTCTGAAATCGCTCCATTTCGTATCGAAAATATACGCGAGGCGTTGTCAGAAGGAGAGAAGGTGCCCGTCGTTATCAAGGAGATCGACGAAAAGAATCGCGTCAATCTCTCAATCAAGCGCGTTGATCCCGATTTTGCCGCACGCAAAGGACTCGCCGCATCAAACGGAAACCGGTTTGAGAACGGCCAGCGTGAACGTCACTAAGACACACGTACATGCCACAAAACGATACGAATATTCCTCCTGAGACTCCCAAAGACGCAGGAGTTCCGGACACTACGCCGGCGGCTGATCCCAATGAAGTGATCATCACCCCCGACGACGGTCCGGTCGAGCATGTCCGTCAGGAAGAGGCTACTGACAAACCAGACAAAGCAAAAGCGCCTGTCCACTCTTCTGCTGTTGCGGCAGGGCTCGCATGGCAAGGCGGCGCGCGACCGCAGCAAAGCGATCTTGCGGCGTTGCGTGCCCGTGTCGAACACGCGCAAAGCGCTCCAAAGCCTCAAACTCCTCCTGCAGAAACTCCCGCACCAAAACTTCCGGAAATGTCCACTTCTACCCCTACTCCCGTTCCCGTACCAACCCCGGTCATACCGCCAGCCCCACTTACACCACCGGCCCCAATCATCGAAACGCCAACTCCGACTATTGCTCCATCCGCACAAGAAGAGCCGCCAGTCGAGTCCTCCGCGCAGCCAGTACACAAAGGAGAGTCGTCCCTGCGTACGGTTCGTACCTTCAAAGATGACATGGCGCAAGTGATCACAAAAAATCAGGTATCGGTCGTCAGCGCGATCTCCGCAGAGGAAAATCGCCGCACCCGCAAAGCCCTGACATCCATGACCATGCCCGACGGAGAAGAGCGTAAAGGTGCATTGTCGGGTTTTTGGTATTTCGTCTTGGGGATCAGCGTGACTTTGCTTATCGTGGGCGGTGCGGGGGTGGGTATTGCATTATATTTCTTCAAAGCGCCCGCCTCGGTATTGCCCGCAAGCGAGATACCTTCATATATCGTCGTCGAAGACCAGCGCTCGGTCAACACCGACAACCTTTCAAAAAGTCAGCTCATGTCCGGACTCATCAAGGTGCAACAAGACCTCAACACCAAGATAGGCAGCATCACGCAGTTATATTTCATCAAAACCACGGTGGATCCTGCAACGCAAAAAATCGTTGCCACACTACTTCCTGCAACCGATTGGCTCGCTCTTTTGCAAATGCACGTGCCAGCGCCGCTTGCGCGATCGCTCGATACCAAGATGATGTTCGGATTTTACCAGTTCGACCAAGTGCGGCCGTTCATTATCTTAAAGACATCATCATATGAAACCGCATTTGCCGGAATGCTTGATTGGGAACGCGACCTCAATGCCGATCTGGCACCACTGTTCGGACCTGCTCTCATACAAAAATTTACTCGCCCTATAGAAGAAGAGGAGCCTATCGCATCGAGTTCCACAGACGCCGCAACGACTTCTTCTTCAACCGATACCACGACTGCGACCACGCCGCGCCCCGTCACCACCACGACGCTCTTTTTGCCGCACGCGTTTCAAGATGCGGTGATCGTCAACAAAGACGTGCGCGTATTGCGCGACGATGAAGGCAAAATCGCTTTGGTGTATGGTTTTTATGACAAGCAGACCATCCTGATCACGACTGATGAAAACACTTTCAAAGAAGTCGTGACGCGGCTTTCGTCTCGACGATACTAGAACTTGCGAGGTTTGCGTATTCTGTTAGTATAGCTGTATGAAAGAAATCGGATACTACAAAGAAAAACTTGCAAAGGAGCAGGAGACATTACGCCAAGAACTGCAGACGGTGGGCATCGAAAATCCTGACGCGCCCTCCGACTGGGAACCGAGGCCGGAAAATATAGATATTATGGACGCTGATCCCAACGAAGCGGCCGACCGGATCGAGGCCCAGCAGGAAAGTCAGGGGATCCTCGATGATCTTGAGGCACGATATCAAAACATCATGAGAGCCCTCAAAAAAATAGAGCAGGGCACGTTTGGCCCATGCGAGATATGCGGGAACGAGATAGAAGAAGATCGTCTCGAAGCGATCCCTTCTGCACGTACGTGCAAAGTTCACATGGAACAAGAGCGGGAGTTGGCCCTATAGTTCTGAGATTCAGATTATCAGCCGATCTTTAGAGG
>CAZDRD010000035.1:0-6362 GCA_964507945.1 uncultured Candidatus Saccharibacteria bacterium | reverse complement strand
CGCTCATGACGCAGATGCAAGCGCTTTTGCAGGAAGAAGAACGCGAAGAAGAATTCCCCAATGAAGTCGTGCTTGAAGTCCGCGCTGGCGCCGGGGGTGATGAAGCGGCGCTTTTTGCGTACGAGCTCGCCCAGATGTATCGACTATACGCACAGCAGCAAGGGTGGGGCGTGCGCGTGCTCAACGAGTCTTTGAGCGATCTTGATGGTTATAAAGAAGCGTCGTTTGAGATCAAAGGCCGCGGTGTGTACAAAGAGCTGCAATACGAAACCGGCGTGCATCGCGTTCAGCGCGTGCCGGCAACGGAAAAGTCAGGTCGCATCCATACCTCGACCGCTTCGGTCGCCATTTTGCCGATACGAAAAAAGGTCAATATCGAGATCAATCCTGCCGACCTCGAAATGGAGTTTTCGCGTTTGGGGGGGGCAGGGGGACAAAACGTCAACAAAGTCGAAACGGCCGTGCGACTCATTCACAAACCCACCGGCATCGACGTGCGGTGTACTTCCGAGCGCAGTCAAAATGCCAATCGCGAAAAGGCGCTTATGATGCTCACCGCCAAACTTTTTGAACTCGAACGCGAGAAAGAGGCCGCAAAACATGCCGCTACCCGAAAAGGTCAGATCGGCACCGGCGATCGTTCCGAAAAGATCCGCACCTACAATTTCCTCCAGGATCGCGTCACCGACCACCGTATCAAGGAATCCTGGCACAATATCGAGGCGATCATGGCGGGCGGGATAGGCAACATCCTGCAAACCCTTGCCCAAAAGGCCGAAGCGGGTTTTGAAGAAGATATGACCAACTGATATTGCCAAATAAAGCTTTTCCTGCTAAACTCGTCCCTATGTCAGAAACAGCAACTATCGCACAACCAAACAGCCCTAAAAGCACCGACCGCGCCCTTATCGAGCGCATGTTTGACGCGGGTGCGCATTTTGGTTACGTAAAATCCCGTCGTCACCCATCTGCGAAGCCATTTTTGTACGGCCAGAAGCAACGGGTCGAGATTTTCGATCTCGAAAAGACCACCGACGCGCTCGAAGCGGCAAAAGCGTTTGTGGAAAGTCTGGGAGCGGCCGGAAAGAAACTCTTGTTTGTTGGTGGCAAGCCCGAAGCTCGTAAAGTGGTACGTGCGGTCGCAAACGAACTCTCGATGCCGTTTGTCGATGGGCGTTGGATCGGTGGCACGCTCACCAATTTCAAAGAGATCAAAAAACGCATCGAACGTCTCGAGATGTTACTCGCACAGCGCGAAAAAGGAGAGCTTGCAAAATACACCAAACACGAACGACTGCTCATTGATCGCGAGATCGCCAAGCTCGAAATGATGTATGGCGGCTTGCGCTCGCTCGGTGATGCATTTCCAGCAGCCCTTTTCGTCATAGATAGCAAACATGAAAAGATCGCCGTAAATGAAGCGGCAAAAATGCGCGTTGTGACCGTAGGACTCACCAACACCGACTGCGACCTGAGCCTCATTACCTATCCGATCCCGGCCAATGATACCGCCGTCAAAAGCATCACTTTTTTTGTACAAGAGATTGCCGAAGCATACAAAAAAGGAAAGACGAACCCATCCGTGGTATAGTTATCATCATGGCGATTACGACAGAAGACATCAAAACGCTTCGCGACCGCACCGGCGTATCGGTGATGGAGTGCAAGAAAGCACTCGAAGAAACCGATGGCGACATGGAAAAGGCCATCGTCATTTTGCGTAAAAAATCGAGTGCGGCTGCCGAAAAAAAAGCGGACCGAACGCTCGGTGCCGGTGTCGTACAGGCGTACGTTCATTCCAGCCGTGATATAGGCGCTATGGTCATGCTCATGTGCGAAACCGATTTCGTAGCGAAAAACGATGCATTTGTCCATCTTGCATACGACATCGCCATGCATGCCGCAGCAACGAGTCCCGCATTTGTCTCGCGCGCGCAGGTGACCGAAGAAAGCGTCAAGGCAGCGAAAGAAGTATTTGAAAAAGAGGCTGCCGATAAGCCTGAACAAAAACGCGCAGCGATCGTCGAAGGCAAAATGAACGCGTACCTTGCCGAGCGCGTACTTCTCGAGCAGCCGTTCATCAAAGATCCTTCGGTCACGATCCAGGGGCTCATCGAAGCCGCAACGCAAAAGTTCGGTGAGCGCGTCGAGATCGGAGACTGCGTCCGTCTCTCGGTACGTTCATAACTATGATCACGATCAGCATATTCGTCATCTCGCTCATACTTCTGGGATTGCTTTTCCTCGTAAAGAAACGAGAACTCGCGGGCGGTTCCATATTGATGCCTCACCTGCGCACCAGGGCGGATCTGGCCGTGGTGCGGATGTCGGAACGGTTCGAACTTTCGATCCGGCATTTCTTCCACATGTTTTCAAAAAAGGTTATCATAAAAGGCCTGCACAATATCACGCTTGCCGCGCTGCGTCTGGTGCGCGCGATCGAGCGGCGTCTGGTGCGGGTCACGACGCTCGTGCGGGGTCGTCATGAGTCATTGATACGGCGCACCAACGTCACCAGCTACCTCGACGGCATCACCCGCGAGGGACAAAAAGAACAAGAATCATAATCGCCAGCATAGCTCAGTTGGTAGAGCAACGGTTTTGTAAACCGTAGGTCGTCGGTTCAAGCCCGACTGCTGGCTCAAAAAGTTTTCCCCAGTCAGGCCTTTTTATCTGCCACAAAAACGGTAATGGCTGATATGATTAGCATTATATAGATGATATTAGCATTAATTCGCTTTTGTATGGCACGTTTTTTATTGATACCCACTAGGTCTTCAGTTGTAGCAGGCACACTCATTGCCTTGCTTTTGTCCCTCTCTTTTGTGCCACTGACAAGTGTTCATGCTGCAGAACTACGGACTGTTGCACAATGGGAAAACATATTTCAAGGTGCATGGGCAAGAGAATATGCAACCTATCGTCCCAAGAGCCTCTCGGGCGATGAATGGCCCATTTACAACATGGCCTATGCGCTCAACGCCAACTACATGATGTTCAAGGCGACCGGCAAAACACAGTACCTCGACCGCAACCTTGAATACATCAACAACATGATCAATACCGCGCGAGTCTCTTCGCCTTTTTCAGGCAGTCAGTACAAGGATAGTTATCTCACGTGGGTCAACCAGAGCAAATCTGAAAATGGAAGTGCGAACGGGCAAGAATTCCCGCTGTTTGAAAGTTTCGGCTGGCGGTATGTTGCAGCACTCTTGTATGCAATGAAGCAAAACGCAGATGTATACAATGATCCGCACTATCGTGCCGAGTACGATAAGATACTCGCATTTACCGAAAAAAATATTTGGGACAAATGGTACAAGCGTGGCTTGAGCAATCTTTATCGTACCCATACGCATATGGCGAGTCACTGGGCAATGATCGGCATGTATCTTTCGAAATTGACCAATGACGCTACCCGAAGGTCACAGGCGGAAACTGTAGCAAAGAACATTGCCTATGCAGGCATACCGTTGTATGACGACGCTTCGATCAAGGGGCAGTTGCGCCCGCATCCACTCGACAGCAGTGCGTACTTTTTCAACTGGGAGTGGAATAAATTCTCGACTCCCGGTTCGGATGTGAGCCACGGTAATGCGGTCGCATCGTTTATGACGGAAGCAAATTGCATAGGTTTTGCATACACGCAAGACGATATGCAAAAGATGGCTAATTTGGTCAAAAACATTTTAATTCCAAAAGCACCTCTATATGTTGACGGTAGCGGCTCCAGAACGCTTTGGCTCATTGATGGTTTTATGCAACTTGGGCGATATGACCAAGAATTAGCCAAGAAGCTCGAGACCGCGGGTGGTGGTGAGACTACAACTCGAGCGGGTGCAGGAGCTTTGAACACGCTTATCTTAAACGGGGGACCTTGTACCGGTGTCAATACCTCAGGCGGCGGGGGAGGCGGAGGTGGCAATGACGACACGACCTGCACCAACCAATACACCAAAAACGTCACCGTCCCCACCAACTACGGTGCCGCCTATAACCTCTTCACGAGTACGAAAGAACTTCTGGTCCAAGGCGACACCTGTTCAGCCACTTCCTACAAGATCAAAGTCGGTTCCGGTGACAATGCTCAGTATGTATATAAACTTGGTTACAAGTGGACCGGGAGTCGCTGGGACTCATTGAACCTCACCAGCACCAGCGCACTGCAAAGCAATACGTGGTACCTAGGCTCAGCCACGGTAGGCATCACTCCGGTCTCAGGAGGGACCTACGTAGTCGGCTATATCTGCCAAAAGATTGGCGATGTCTGGAAATGCGGCTGCAGTGATACTACTTGCACCACTCCTGCATGGCAATTGCAAAAGGTGAGTAAGTAACGCTAGTTGGAAGTACTAGTCGCTGTTGACGAACTTGCCAATGTCAAAATGTCAGGAACGATACGCTCGATATCGTCCTGATTTTTGTAGCCGTAATAGACTTTATTGTTGATGACCAGTGCCGGCAGATCGGGCTCTACCTTGTAGACCGAACGCAGCGTGCGCAATGCCGAGAGATCGAGGTTATAGTCAAATGCATAGATGCGCAATAGCGGGTATTGTTGTTGCAATTCGGTCAGAACGTACCCTTGCTTTTTGCAGTCCTCGCAATCGCCTTTGTTGGAGTAGAAGTACATGATCGAGATAGGAGTCGTCTTGCATTCGGCCGCGATGCGTTTGGAAAGCAGCGAGTCTTTGATGAGAAGCAGCGAGTAGATGCGCTTGAGCCTGATCACTTCGTCGTTGCTCGAGCCAAGTTGATCTTCGGTATAGTTGAGGCGCGCAGCAAGCGTATTGAGTTCGGGTGTCAGTACCGGCGTATCTTTAAAGTCCTCGCACGAAACTTCTTCGAGGAGGTCAAACTGGGTTTCGAGAGAGAGGATATCGGTCGAGATCTTGTCTTCGATGTCGCGCAGTTCGTTGATCCGCCGATTGTTGAAGTAGTTGCTCGCGTATAACGACGTCGCGAAGATCGCGACGGTGATGAGCAATACGAAAATATATTTTTTCCAATCCATCATGTCATTCATGGAGCGCGCGGCGTCGGTCGATCTCCTTCGCCCAGCTCATCTTGGAGGAAATGGTGGCCGCGTACACGGCACGCATGAGCCACCAGGGAGCGAGGAACCCGTAGAGGAGCATATAGAGCAGTATGTCTTTGCTCCACATGCGCTCCTCGGACATGAGACCTTTGCCGATACGGATCATGATGACCATGACTGCGACGACGAAGAATGTCAAAAAGAAGATCGAGCGTGTAGTGATGTAAAACCAGTCAAAGGTAAATTGAGGCAGGTGAAAACCTATTGCCTGCATACGAATAAACTGATCCTGTACGCTCCCATATGCGGTATATGCGGTAAAAAGCGCGAAATAGATCGCAGGAAAGATCGTAAAGAAACCAAGTGGCAGGATAAACATGCCGAGATTGCCGTACTTGCGATTGAAAAAAAGCGAACGATAATCCTGCGCGTTTTTGATAAAACCGTACGTCCAGCGCAATCGTTGGCGAAAAAGCGTGCGGTAGGTCTTGGGTGCGTTGGTAAAGACATGCGCGCGCGGAGCGTTCTCTATTTTCATGTGATTGAGTTGCATGCGCAGCGCTATCTCCATGTCCTCGGTATTGTGGGCGGAACGGTACTCTCCTAGTTGCGTAAATACGGCGCGGCGAAAGAGGGAAAAGGGGCCCGGTGCGATAAAGATCGAATCGATCCACGCAAACGTACGTCGAATAAATGCGGAGACGGCGTACTCTGCGTGCTGCACATGCTGGATGATGTTTTTCGGCTCGAATACTTTGATCGCGGGCGTGACGGCCATCACGTCAGGTCGTTCAAAATACGCGACCGCTTCCTTGAGTGCGTCGGGCGCGACCCATGAGTCTGCATCGAGACAGCCGACGATATCGCTTGTAGTATGCGAGAGGCCGAGATTGAGCGCGGTATGCTTGCCGCCGTTTTCTTTGTGAAAAATGCGCACCTGTGGGTACGCTTCGTATCGCTTGAGCACATTCCAAGTATTGTCCTTGCTGCCGTCGTCCACTGCAAAGATCGCGAGCTTGCGTTTCGGATAATCGAGTGCCAAAAGCGAATCGAGCGTGTGGGAAAGCGTCTGCTCCTCGTTGTAGCAGGGAACGATGATCGTGACCGAAGGGTATCGCTTGATCTTTTTTGTGGAAGGCACTGGTTTACCTCGGTGCTCAAGAAAGGTCATCAGCAAAAACACTTCGTAAAACAACGAAATAAACAAAAGAATATAGACAATGAGATCAGCGGCATGCATACCCCGGGTGCTAGCTTTTCGTACGGCTATTATAGCATAGAACAGCTAAACTTGAAATACCGTGAAGTCACCCGTATACTCAAC
>CAZDRD010000034.1:0-6455 GCA_964507945.1 uncultured Candidatus Saccharibacteria bacterium | reverse complement strand
ACATCGGTGCAGGTGATGATTTTTCCGTCACCCTCGGCGGAAACTGAAAAACTAACACCTGTTGTCTGAACAGATCTGATTCCGCCACTACACTCTCCGACACCAACTTGGTTACCGCAATATTTCCAAGTCGAAGTCAGTCCCCCAGGTAGCATCATATACTTTGTAA
Source organism: uncultured Candidatus Saccharibacteria bacterium (assembly GCA_964507945.1). GTDB lineage: Bacteria > Patescibacteriota > Minisyncoccia > Phycocordibacterales > UBA12088 > CAZDRD01. Next base: position 6,286 of record CAZDRD010000034.1, on the reverse strand, counting down.
CGCTACCCGCGCACACAGTGCCGCCACCTCCACCTTGAGTGTGGGTTGGAAGCGTGATTTGGAGAGCAGGTACTTCATTAAGGCACGTAACAAGGCCAGCTTGGAGACTCCTCATAGTTGACTGTGCTGATGCAATACGCGACTTGGTGCGAGCAGAGATAAGTGATGCAAGTACAATAGACGCGAAAATACCTATAACGGCCATAACAACCATAAGCTCAATGAGGGTAAAACCTCGGGTTGTCTGTGGCATGTTTGGTATTTTCATAAAATAATATTTTTTGTACGTTACGCGATTGAAGTCGTGATGCTGTAGATCGGCAGGAGGATACCCGCAAGCAAAAGCCCTACCCCGCCGCCCAGAAGCACGATCATGATCGGCTCGATGAGGCCGACGAGCGTATCCACGGCAGTTGATACTTCGCGCTGATAGAAGAACGCCAGGGTCTTGAGGATGTTGCCCAACTCTCCGGTCTCTTCACCGACTTTGATCATTTGTACCATGATGCCGGGGATCTCTTCAGGATGCTGGGCAAATGCTTTCGAGACGGCCGCACCGTTTTTGATATCGGTGATGGATTTTTTGATCGCCAGTTCGTAATGCACGTTCTCGACGAGATCCGCCGTGATCTCAAGCGCACGTATCATCGCGATACCGCTTGAAAGCATCGTGCTGAGGTTGTCCGCGATACGCGCAAGATACAGTTTGCGATAGAGCGTACCGATGAAAGGAATCTTGAGTTTCAGACCATCGACATACGTTTTGCCTGCTGCTGTGCGCGTCCAGCGCACCAGAAATACGATGGCGATCGCAAGCCCGATGAAAAGAAATACGCCGTACTCTACGAAGAATTCGCTTGTTTTAAGGATGACGAGCGTGTAGATCGGCACCTCACTACCCGATTCAAGCAATATGCCACTGATGCGCGGCACCACCAAGGTCATCATGAGTACCATGACCGCGATGAACGTCACGATGACGAATGCCGGATAGACCAACGCATGTTTGGCTTTGCTCGTCAGTTCATACGAACGGTCGAGATAGTCTGCCAAGTACGAAAAGGTCTGGTCGAGTCGGCCGGTCTCCTCGCCCGCACGCACCATGCTGACGTAGAACGAAGAAAAGATGTTCGGGTGTTTGGCGAGCGCGTTTGAAATGGACATGCCGCCCTGCAAATCATCGGCGATCTTGGTCAAGGATGTCTGCAGCGCTTGATTTTGCGTCTCGGTGCCGAGGAGCCGGAACACGCGCAATGCGGAAACCTGCGCCTCGAACAAGGTCGAGATCTGGCGTGATAGTATCACGACGTCTTTGTATGAGACATGTTCAAAGTACGACTGCAGATTGAAAAACGGTTTTTTCTCGGCAACGATAATGGAGGTGATGATGTATCCCTTGCGCTGCAATGATGCGATAGCGATGTCCTCATTGACCGCTTCGACCGATCCTTGATGCTCGGCGCCCGTTTGATCGAGTACTTTGTAGCGAAATAGCATAGCGAAAATTTAAAGCAAACGTTCGAGATCTTTCGGATCGTATGCGGTCTGAAATGCATGCTCGACGGTGATCTGGCCACTGCGCACGAGCTCGGCGAGGGACGCATTCATACTGATCATACCACTCTCAGCACCCGTCTCGATGAGGGTGTTGATCTCGTGCGTACGCGCTTCGCGGATCATGTTGGCGACCGCTTTGGTGTTGATCAAAAGTTCGTACGCGGGTACGAGACCGCCTGCGATGCGCGGTACCAGCCGCTGCGAAAAGATGCCGGCCAAACTTCCGGCAAGCTGTACGCGTATCTGGCTTTGTTGGTACGCGGGAAATGAGTCGATGATGCGGTCGATGGTCTGGGCTGCATTGTTGGTGTGAAGTGTCGAAAGGACGAGATGGCCGGTCTCCGACGCGGTGACTGCGGCCGAGATCGTGTCGATGCCGCGCATTTCGCCGAGCATGATGACGTCCACATCCTGCCGAAACGACGAGATGAGCGCTTCGGCGAACCCTTTGGTGTCGATCTTTACTTCGCGTTGGTCAATGAGGCATTGTTTCGGTTCGAAAATGTATTCGATCGGGTCTTCGATGGTGATGATATGCTGGCTCTGCGTAGCGTTGATGTATTCGACCATCGAGGCAAGCGTGGTGGATTTACCCTGTCCCACGGGGCCGACGACCAGAAAAAAGCCCTGATTGCGCTGCGCGAACATCTCAAGGGACGGCGGCAGATTGAGCTCGGTGAATGAATGAACGAGCTTCGGTATGAGGCGCAACGCGATGCTTACTTTGCCCTGCTGATACGCCGCATTGGCGCGAAACCGCACGTTACGGTCATCGTGCTGGTATGAAAAATCGAGTTCTTGTTCCTTTTCAAATGCCGCAATACGCTCCGCATCGGCCATGAGCTTGAGGTAACCCATGGTATCTTCGGGGGTCAGCTTGGGTTTCTGCACCAGTGGAATGAGCGCGCCCGAGACCCGTACCGTCGGAGGATACCCGGCCACGAAATGCAGGTCGGAACCGTTTTCGCTCAGGAGGATATCGATGAGTTCGGTGAGTGCCGCATTGAATGCGCTGTCTTTATTGACATTTGCTCGATGTTCCATAACCTAAGCGTTTTTCTTTTTCTTAATAATAGCAGACACTTCTTGGATCACCTCGGAAGGAACGTGATCTGCTTTGACGATATAACCATCTACCCCGATTGCCTGTGCCGCGTCGATGTCGCTTTGTTGGCTTTGATTGGTGAGCATGATGATCGCCGGATCACCGCCCAGATGTTCGTCGTGCACTTGCTGTAACAGTTCGAGGCCGTCGATACCCGGCATGACGACATCGAGCATGATCGCATCCGGCGTAAATCCGTCGCGCAATTTTTTGAGCGCAAAGACAGGGTCGAGCGTCGCTTCCACCTCGAAACCTGCTGCCTTGAACTTGACGGCATACATATCGAGCAGAAACTGATCGTCATCGACGATCATGACATGGTATCCTTTTGTTTCGTTTTTCGTTTCGTCATTCATACTGATGGTATTGATTCTTTCGTATCTTCTTCGGGTGCCGCCTCGACGCTTACGGGAGTTGCCGGAGTCTCTTCGTCAAGTACATATTCGCCACCCAACGTGTTCACTTCTTCAAATGGTATTTCTTTCTTGAATGCTTTAATAATAGCATCTTCTTTCATAGTCAACATGCCGTTTTTCCTTGCAAGCTCGTATATTTTGTTTTCTTCGGCGCTGTCGAGTATTGCTTGTTCGAGTTCATCGTTGAACGTCATCATCTCGAATACGCCGGTGCGACCGCGCGTGCCGCTCGGGCAGGTTTTCGTGGGCATGATGCCATAGACCGTATCACCGGTCGGTATAAGGTCATGATACTGCTGGGGTAAGTCCGCAAACTGTCGATCGAGCATACCCTTGAGGTTGCCTTCGATCTTGATCGGTTTGCCGCCATCCTCGCACAAGGTTCGTACGAGTCGTTGCGCGATGACGAGCTCCAAGGTCGGGGCGATAAGGTACGGATCGACACCCATGTCAACCAGTCGGGGCACGGCGCCGGGCGCGTTGTTGGTGTGGAGCGTCGAAAAAACCAAGTGTCCCGTGAGCGCTGCCTGCACCGCAAGTTGTGCGGTTTCTTTGTCGCGTATCTCGCCGACCATGATGATGTCGGGGTCCTGACGCAACACCGAGCGCAAACCGTTGGCAAACGTATAGCCGATCTCCGGACGTACTTGCGATTGGGCGACGCCTTCGATATTGTACTCGACCGGATCTTCAAGCGAGATCACGTTGAAGCCGTCGCGATCCACTTCGGAAAGCATCGAGTAGAGCGTGGTGGATTTACCCGAGCCAGTCGGTCCTGTGATGAGGATAAGCCCGTATGGTTTCTGGATAGCCTGCCGTACCATGTCGATGTATCGTGGCGACATCCCCAACTGCTCAAGCGTGATGGTGCCCCGTTCCTTGTCGAGAATACGCATCACGACCTTTTCGCCGTAGTGCGTCGGGAATGTCGAGACGCGAAAGTCGATCCTTCTGCTCGCTATGGTCGCGGAAAAACGTCCGTCTTGCGGTTTGCGACGTTCGTCGAGCTTGAGCGAGGCAAGGATCTTGACGCGCGCTACCACGGCACGATGAACCTTGAGCGGCAACACGATGCTCGTGTGCAGCACGCCGTCCACGCGAAAACGCACCCGCACTTTTTCACTGGTCGGTTCGATATGCACGTCCGACGCGCGGCCTTCGACCGCATTGCGCAGGAGGGTCGCGACGATCTTGGTCACCGGCGCATCTTCGTGCAAGGACAAATCGTCGCCGTCGGTTTTGGCCGCAGCGATCGTGTGTTCCAATTCTTCCTCTTCTTTATCCACATCAAGACTCCCCAGCCCTTCATGCGAGATCTCAGTCTCAAGCTCATTGAGCGCCTGCCCTACTTCGCCGGAGAGGCCTTTATACATGTGGAGTACCTTTTGGAAATCCTGTTCGGAGATCAGAAATATCTTGCAGGGCATGCCGACACGCGCCGAGAGGAAGTTGAGCGCATCAAGCGCTTCGATGTTGTCCGGATCAATGACGCCGATCAAGAGAGCACCGTCCTCGACACCGAGTGGCACCGCTTTGTAATGCATGGCCGACTCTTCGGAAATGTACTGCAATACTTCAAAGGGGATGGGTTTGTCGCCCACCTCGCGAACCGGCAACTGCCAATGTTCGCCTTTGATGGTCAGGATGTCACGCGGTGCGATACCATGCTGCTCTAGTACGCTCTCGATGGAAGTGCCAGCGGATTCCGCCTCTTCCTTGTACGCCTCTGCATCGCGAGCGCTGACCACCCCTTTTTCTGAAAGTAATGTAAGAAGATCTGCCACAATTTGATTGTTTAACTCTTACCTCGCCCCCGTCGCAGGTGCGGATGCGGGTGTCGAAGATGTTGCGACCGACCTGCTTTCAACCGGTGCAAAAGGATTGGGACGTCCTACCTGTTCTTCGGGCAACGATTGACTGAAATCATTGAGACTCGCGAACACTGCGCTGTTGAAAAAAGCCGGATCAAAGCGGATCGTATCGAGATACCCCAACTCCGACGCAAGCTGTGTCTGTTCGGAAAGTATCTGATCGGATTTCTCTTGCGAAAGCTCCCCGCCCTGCGGTGACAAGAGCGACGCGAACGGGCCACCGTTGCTGAACAACTGCGTATACGCGATCCATAAAACCAAGAGGCCGATCGCGATGAAAAGATATTGTTTATATTTGTCGAATAATGCTTTCATGATTTGTAGTTATGGCAACCAATAGGTATGCAGCGTGATTTTGTACACATAACCGCTTCCGCCTTGATCCGCCTGACCCAGCTCGATCTTGGTTATGTCGATGATACGCAGGCTGCGCTCAAGGTCCTTGAGGAAAGCGAGCAGATTGGTATAAGAGGCCGTCACCTGAAATGACATCGTCGCGGTCTTGTACGCATGCGTAGCGCTTTCTGTACTGGCACTCCCCGCATCGGTTGCATCGGTCGGAGCGGCGGAAGCATTATTGCCGTTTGCATCATTGGAAAATGAAAAATCGCGGATACGCAGGCCGTACGCCGAAGCAATGTTGTCTATATCTATGAGCAGCCGAACGTTGTCGATATGATCGGGAATCATCTTCTGGACCTTTTTGAGTCCTTGGGCGTCGAGTTGTTTGTATTGCTCGGTAAGTTCGGCGCGGCGGTCCCGTATCTTTTTGGCGCTTGCAAGCAGCTGGTCGTACCCCGCATCCTCGGTTTTAAGCGCCTGCACTTCGCCCATCACTTTGGTGATATACGTAAAATACAGTCCGACCGAGACGACAAGAAACAAGATTGGCAGTAATACTCTTCCCATAATTATAATGTGGAACCGTTATTGACCGGTACTTCAGGAGTGGGGGTCGTTTCCTGCGGACTCCCGTATGCTCCCTGTTCGACCCCCAATTTATAGGAAATGAGACGTGGATCGAGTCGTGCCGTAAAGGTAAATCCGACCGTACCGTTATCGAGCGCCTTGAGGCCGCTCACCGTCGGCTCGCGTACGAACTGGTTGCTCCCGTACACGTCCGATTGCAGGGCGAGCACTTTGTAACTGCGGGCATTTCCCGTGAGATTGAGGTCAAGCGAGCTGCCTTCGCCGTTGTACACCAAGGTCATGGTGTCGTATTGGACTTTCTTAAGCGTGATCTGTTCAAGCAGTGAGAATGCAAAGGTCATAGCACTGTGCTGATCGAGCACGGTTCGCGCCGCTTCGATGCGCGTCGCGGTACGCGTGTATTCGTT
>CAZDRD010000033.1:0-6561 GCA_964507945.1 uncultured Candidatus Saccharibacteria bacterium | reverse complement strand
TGGTGGTGGTTTTTGACGGGGAAGCCTATCTACTTATGGTACACGCACTACACGATGCACATCCACATGCGACTCGCCGGACTTTTGTGCGCGCGTATGTTTGCGGCAACGCCGCAAAGCATGCCGCAGTTTGAAGGCAATCCAAAAAAAGTCGTGACGGGGCATGGCATCGATGTAGATTTTTGGACGAAAGATGTCTCACGTGTTGGCAAAGAAGAAAAAAAAGAAAAAGAAACAGAGGCGCATCTGGTTTCTATACATCGCATCTGTCGGTCAAAGCACTTAGATGTAACAATCAAAGCGCTCACGCTGCTTCCACAAGAGTACACACTCACGGTGTACGGTCGTGATGTCGAGAAAGATTATTATGCTGAGCTGCAAGCACTGGTAAAAGAACTTAAACTGGAATCGCGCGTGCATTTTATGGGGCCAGTACCTATGCATGAGTTGAAAAGTGTTTACCCGAAATACCGTCTTGTGGTCAACATGGCAGGCGAGACGATCGACAAGACTATGCTTGAAGCGATGTTGTTTGGAACTTTTCCAATAACAACACCGGGCAACTCACAAGCAATCGGCCTTCCGGTCTACCCAAATACCGATACGCCCGAAGGAGTGGCAGCATTTATACTCTCTCGTGCGTGGGTACCGTTTGATACACCCACGCTTGCAAAAATAGTAGAAGAGAGACATAGTTTACCTGCTCTTATTGGCAAGATGAAAAAGTATATAGAGCCTGGGAAATAAAAATGAATGTGAAAAAACTGTGTATAACGCAATCCCCTTCAGGCAGGGTTGTGATATTATAAAGTGAACGATCGTTCACTTCTAAGATTTTATTTACATAAGATCAGCGTACTGGAAAGTATGATATAAATTATTAAGCAATGAGATAGCATATGACCATAAGCACTATAGAAAAAATTGATTTGTTTAGCTCAAAGACAAGAACAAGAATAAAAGCCGATGTTATTCTTGGGGACTGTCTCGATGTCTTAAAAAAGATACCCGACAATTCAGTTGATCTTATTGTCACTTCACCACCCTATGCAGATCAGAGAAAAAGCACATACGGTGGCATCAGGCCTGATGAATACGTCGCTTGGTTCTTACCTATATCAAGTGAGTTATTGCGTGTGGTACATCCAAAGGGAACGTTCATTTTGAATATTAAAGAAAAAATAGTAAATGGTGAGCGGCACACTTATGTTATGGAGTTAATTATTGAAATGAGAAAGCAGGGGTGGCTTTGGACTGAAGAATTTATTTGGCACAAGAAAAATTGTTTTCCTGGTAAATGGCCTAATCGATTTCGTGATTCATGGGAACGACTTTTACAGTTTAATAAAGCGAAAGATTTTAATATGTATCAAGATGAGGTAATGGTACCAATGGGTGATTGGGCAAAGACTCGTCTAAAAAATCTCAGCGAGACAGATAGACGTCGTGATAATTCGAGGGTCGGTAGTGGTTTTGGGAAAAATGTCTCCCAGTGGGTTGGTCGCGAACTTGCATATCCTACAAATGTGCTTATGATGGCTACAGAAAGTTCAAACAAAAAACATAGTGCAGTATTCCCCAAAGAACTTCCAAGTTGGTTCATTAAACTCTTTACTAAACCTGGAGACATGGTCTTGGATCCATTTTTGGGTTCCGGCACTACTTCAATTGCCGCCTTTCAACTTGAGCGTAATTCAATAGGTATTGAGATCCACGAAGAGTACCATAAACTAGCGGTTGAAAATATCAATGAACAGACAAGTGTAATATGAAAAAACTGGACTACGACAAACTAAATACTTTTATTGCTAATGATGTGATAAAACCGTTCTACGAAATACGACTTGCTCGTCTTGCAACCGCAACACTCGCGGACATTTCAAAAAGAAAAAATCCGTATCTATTCAAGGCAAAAAATATAGAAACAGCTGGAGATTTAGCAAAAAGTATTCTTGATGCTTTTCTTTCTTCACAAGAAGAAACCATTTTCGGTGATCTTATGGAGAATCTTGCTATCCATGTTTGTTACGAGGTTTTTAACGGCAAGAAGGCAGAGGAAGGAAAGTTTAAAAGCGTCGATTTAATATTTGAACGTGATAAAAAGACGTACATTGTTGGTATTAAGTCCGGGCCAAACTGGGGCAACTCTGATCAGGTCAATATAATGAAAAGAAATTTAAAAATTGCAAAAAAATTTCTTCGTATGGAACTAAAGAAAAGTAATATCATTTCTGTGAACGGATGTATTTATGGACGAGATAAAAAACCGCACAAAGTAAATAAAGATCCAGATCTTAGCTACTATAAAATCTGCGGGCAAGCTTTTTGGGAACTTATTTCAGGTGATGATCAGTTATATAAAAAAATAATTCAACCACTTGATAAAGAAGCGAAGAAACGAGACGATGTTTTTAAGGAATTATATATAGAGAAAATCAATGAAATGACAAAGAGTGTCGTCGATCTTTTTTATGCAAGAAATAAGCTCGATTGGGATAAAGTCATTGATTATGTTTCAAAAAAATGAAAACAAATAAAAATAAAGCGACGGTAGCGATCGTCGTTGGTGCAAGGCCAAACTTTATGAAAGCTGCGCCGCTTTGTCGTGCACTTGAGCGTCATGGCATCCCGTATCGGCTCATCCATACGGGACAGCATCACGACACCGCGATGTCGCAGCAGTACTTTGATGAATTCAAATTGTATCCGCATCGTGTACTTGGACTTGAAAGTTCGACACAGACAGGGCAGCTTTCGGAAATATTGAGAAAGCTTGAAGATGAATTTAAAAAAACACGACCAATATTTGTGATTGTGGTGGGAGATGTTACTTCGACTCTCGCTGGGGCGCTTGCGGCAAACAAGCATGGCATTCCCTTGGCGCACGTCGAAGCAGGGTTGCGCTCGTACAACCGTCTCATGCCCGAAGAGACCAATCGTGTGCTCGTTGACCATATGGCGGATTTTTTGTTCGCGACTTCAAAAGAAGATAAAGCTCGTCTTGCAAAAGAGGGAATTACCAAAGGCGTACATGTTGTTGGTAACACTATGATCGACACACTTGCGATGGTTGCAGAAGAAGTACCAAAGACTGATGAAGTATTTTATTTTGCCACGCTGCATCGCGCTGAAAATGTCGATAACAAAGAAGTATTTACGAACATACTCGCTGCGCTTGAGCATATAGCGCACGATGCAACAATATACTTGCCGCTTCATCCACGTACAGAAAAGATGGCACGCACGTATGGACTGTTGGGACGACTTAAAAAAACAGTCACGCTCTTGCCGCCTGTCTCGTACAAAGAGTCAGTATACTATCAAAAAAATGCACAGCTTGTTCTCACTGACTCGGGTGGCATACAGGAAGAAGCTTCGTTTCTTGGCACGCCGTGCCTGACCCTGCGTACAGAAACAGAACGTCCCATCACGGTGACACACGGCACCAATGTAATAGGCGGCATTGAAACCAAAGGCATATTGAAAGCGTATCGGTCACTACTGCCGCTCAAAAAGAAGAAAACCAAGATCCCGCTGTGGGATGGCAAAGCCGCAGAGCGCATCGTGCAAATCTTGCAAAAAGAGGGTATCGTATAGCAATGGAACAACAAGTTGAGCGGGGGTATTACGACTTTCTCAAATACAATGACCTAGAGCGCTGGGGCAGTTACTGGCATCAGCTGGAAGAAACACTTGCTTTTAAGCCCAAAAGCGTGCTTGAGGTGGGTGCGGGGACGGGGGTTATTGGGCCGGTCTTACAGCGTGAAGGCATACACTATGAGACGCTTGATATAGCAGCAGATCTTAAACCAGATTTTGTAGGAAGTGTCGATGTGATGCCAGTGAAAGATTTGTCGTATGATGTTGTCTGTGCATTTGAAATACTCGAGCATTTGCCGTTTGAAAAATTTGAGCAGTCAGTCAAAGAGATTCATCGTGTTGCAAAAGTGGGGGCAGTCATAAGCTTGCCGCATTTTGGGCCGCCAATTAAATTTCTCATCAAGATTCCATTTCTACCGGAAATAAAATTCGCATGGAAAGTACCGTATTCACGCAAGCACGTCTTTAATGGCCAGCATTATTGGGAAATAGGCAAGCGTGAGTACCCAGTACGCCGCATTCGTGATGTGCTTGAGAAGTATTTTATCGTCACAAAAGAATTTGTACCGTTTGAAAATCAGTATCACCATTTCTTTGTTTTGAAGAAAAAATGAAAAAATTATATTTTATTGGAATAATTTTTCTTGCCGGGTTTGGTGTCGTCGTCGGTGTCATATATCTGCAAACTACAGGGAACCTGAGGTCAGCATCACTCGCAGAAAAAAATCAGACTGTGCAAATTGAGGAGAATCAAGATACACAGAGGTCTCTGCAACTTCCGCGGAGACAGCAAATTTCAGATCGGCCGCAAACTGTTCCGCAAAAGCTCGAAACAGCATCTTCGTCTGAAAGATCCATTGGTTACATTACTGCAGTATATGAAGAGAATAACAAAGAATATCTGAAGATTGATTATATTGAGTTTTTTACAGGCGAAGCAGCGGATCAAGCTGCCGCAGAAGACGGGTTCGATACAGCATCCTGGGGCGGTGTCCCAGACGGTATTTGGCAAAGAAATAACAATAAAAAGATACGGACATTTGAAGTTGACCCAGCGGTTGAGATTAGTATGGCGAGTTCAAAATATCTTGATGTGGGCACTGTGATCGAGGGGAAGGGGCTGGTTATTCCATATGACGTATTCTATAAACTATTCAATGATCCTAATAATCCCGATTATATGCAGGACCAGAAAGTGCCTTATTGGATAACTTTAAAAGGTGGTATGGTTGTAAAGATAGAACAACAGTATCTTCCTTAACATAATGTATGCGTACTTTTTTTAAAACACTTGCCTATACGCTTGCGTATCTTGTCTCGCTTGTGGTGCGGCCAAGGGGAGTGTGTGTACTTATGTACCATTCAGTTGATATGGCAGGGTGGCGGTATGGTGTGAATCCCGACATGTTTGAGCGACAGATGCGTTTTCTCTCGCAACATCGCAGTGTCATATCACTTGCTGACGTGGTGGCGTGCGCGAAAGGCGAGAAAGCATTGCCAAGAAACAGCGTGGCGATTACATTTGATGATGGCTACAAAGACACGTACACAACTGCGTTTCCTATATTAAAAAAATACAAGCTCCCTGCAACGGTATTTTTGACGAGTGATCTTTCACGCAAAGAAGCACTCGGCAATCTTGAACGTCCAACGTGGGATGAAGTACGCGACATGCAGCAAAGTGGCCTCGTCACGTTTGAAGTACATGGCGTGACGCACGCGCGATTGACCGATATTGAACATGATCGCGCCGCCTTCACCTACGAACTTTCTGGGTGTCGTGATGAGATTGAAAAAAATACCGAGCACCGTCCACGTTTTGCAGCGTATTCATTTGGTGCAAAATCACATACGGTGTTGGAGAGAACACAGACGCTTGGTTTTGACGCTGCATTTGGTACGCACGAAGGTATGGTAAAAAAGAAGAGCAATCTTTTCGCTTTGCGTCGCGTGCAGGTAGACCGTACTATGCCGTTCTTACTTTTCAGGCTGCGTACGACAGGAGCAGTAGAATCATACAGACTCTTCAAGAGCATATTTATTCATGGCTGATATGCATACACAACACAAAATCCCCTGCACGGTTGGTATTTTGACCTTCAACTCTGCGCGTCATATGCGGCAGTGCCTTGATAGTGTCAAAGACTTTGCCGAGATCATCATAGCCGACGGTGGCAGTAGCGACGAGACGCTTGCGATAGCACGTGAGTATAGTGCCAAGATCATGCAACAAAGTGAGCAGGGGAAAGTAATCGAAGATTTCGCGCTTGAACGTAACCGACAAGTAGAAGCTGCGACACAAGATTGGTTTTTCTATGTTGACTCTGATGAGATCGTGACGCCTGAACTTGCTCAAGACATTGCGCGTGTGACAAGTGCGCAGTCGCCCGAGCATTTGTTCTGGGACGTACGCATGCAATTTTCCGGCGAAGACGGCACGAAACAGTACCGTATGTACAAGTCGCTGTATCAGACCCGTCTTTTCAATACAACAACCGGCGCGCGTTTTGGTAAACGCATCCACGAAAAAGTACGTTTCGATCACAACAAGTACACCGTCGGTCGCCTTGAAAGCGCGTGGCTTGTACCGCTAGACGATTATCTCGACTTCACCATCCTTAAAAAGAAAGCAAAAAGAAACGCACGGATCATCGAGGATTGGAGGGGAAGGAATCCTATTGCTCTGGTTGAAAAAATATCCTACTGTTTCCTTTCAATGATAAAGATCACTCTTAAAGCATTGTATCTTTTGTTTCGTGATTCACGAACAGAGCGGATACCGATTCGCTTTAGTCTGCATATGATCTACGAACAATGGTACTTACTCACAAGGATTATTCGGCGATATGTGCGTAATGTTTTCTCCCTGCCATGAATCAAAAAAAATTACGCATTTTGCATATTAACTATGATTGGAGAAATATCTTTGGGACAAACAAAGGGGAAATGCTGCAGAAATTT
>CAZDRD010000032.1:0-6658 GCA_964507945.1 uncultured Candidatus Saccharibacteria bacterium | reverse complement strand
AAATATATCTTTTCTGCCGAAGAACTAAAAAGTTATCTTAAGAAAAACGAAGGTACGGAATGGCTTATTCGAAGGAAATATATCGAAAATTTTTTAGAACATCTTCGAAAGGAGGAGAAAAATGAGGACAAGCAACAGGCTGCACAAAATGCAAATCTACCGTCACCAGGCGGTAGGGTGCCGTCGCCACAGGGAAGCGGCCGCTCTGGTCGCATTGAGGCGGCCACTGGCAGTGACAACAGAAATTCATCGTGCGGAACCGCCGATGAAGACCAAATAGCCGCAACAGCGGCAACAAAGGCTCGGTGATGCGCAGAAGCGCGTTGCCGAGCCTTATTTCTTTTCTACCCGTTCGACGTAATCGCCGGTTTCGGTATTGATACGAATGACGTCACCTTCGTTGATAAAGAGGGGAACGTTGACGGTGGCACCACCATCTACGACGACTGTCTTTGATGCGCCTTGTGCGGTGTTGCCGCGCACGGCAGGAGCCGCCTCGGTCACGACACGATCGATTTTGATAGGAAGTTTAACACCGATGATCTCGTCATCGTAGATCAGGGCGCTGATCGGTTCTTTTTCTTTGAGGAATTTGCCGCCTTGGCCGATGATGTCGTCTTTGAGGCTGAACCGTTTGCCGGTGTTGCCGTCTTCGTGGAACCAATACTCGCCCTTGCTGTGGTAGATGTAGACGATCGGTTTTGAAACAAGGTCTGCTTCGTGTACCGACTCCGACTGGTGGAACGAGTGCTCCACGACCTTGCCGGTCTTAAGGTTTTTCATTTTGGTTTGGTTGACCGGCTTCCTTTGCTGCTTGCGAAAGACGTGGTGTGACAGCACTTCCCATGGGTCGCCTTCGAAGGTGATGACTTTGCCTGCGGTGATTTCGTTGTAGTCGAGCATGGGGGAAGTATACAAAATGAATCCACCCCTGTCCAATCGTTTGGATAAAGTCGAAAGTCGGTGTACAAATAAGTCAGGCGGTAGTATGCATAAAGAAACATCAAAGAAAAATAAGAAAACGATACAAGTCGGCGTCGCCCTCAGTGGCGGCGGCGCATTGGGCAGTGCACATGTGGGCGCGCTGCAGGCGCTTTCCGATCACGACATCCCCATCCACTGCATAAGCGGTACGAGTGCGGGAGCTATCATTGCGGCGTGTTACGCATTTGAAATTCCTTTTGAAAGAATCATCGAGATCGCAAAAACGTTGAGTTGGTATAAAGTGTCAAAGCTGATCGTGCCGCGACGAGGCCTGGTCTCACATCGGTCGCTGCGTACGCTCTTTCATGAGACATTTGGAGAAGTAACTATAGAAGATGCAAAAATTCCGCTGGCTATCGTGGCGACCGATATCGAGAGCGGGGAAAAAGTAGTGTTTACCAAAGGGCCTCTGGCTGAGGCGCTGCTTGCCAGTACATCACTACCGGGCATCTTTACGCCCGTTGAGGTAGATGAAAAGATGCTGGTTGATGGTGGTTTGGTGGACAACTTTCCATTGTCGGCACTCAATGACATGGATGCGGATATAAAAATAGGGGTCAATGTCAATCGATGGATTTCACAAAAAAAGCCGCGCTCTATCTTTGACGTCATCTCGAAATCGCTTGCGATCATGAATGCATATCGGCATCCGCAACAGGAAAACGAGGTTTTCATCGAGCCGCACTTGGAAGACTTTTCCATATCCGATTTCAAACATGCCGACAAACTTGCGGCACAAGGGTATCGCGCCGCGACGCTCAAGATAGGGGAGATACGGGCGCTCATGGCTTCACGCCACCCAAGCGTCTGGACGCGATTTGTCCGATGGATTTCCGCGTAGCCGTACAGATTTCGGGCATATTGACATAGATGCCATGTGTGATTCACTCATGTATGGAACTATCGAGGCATAGGAGGGTCCCGTGGGACAAAAAACACAGATAGCTTCCTTGAATGAAGCGCTTCGCTTCATTGAAATGAATCCTGTCGTGTACGAGGAGGATGGTAAAACATACGAGATCCTTGTCATTGGGGTGAGATTACGCGGTGCAAGAAACTCCTATATTTACCGCACAAGAATATTACTGGTCCAATGGCTAGAGAGCCACTTTCTGGACGGTGGAGAAATAGAAATGTATGTTCCAGAGAAGAGTGTTGCCGTTCGTCCAAAATGCCCGCCCGAAATTTTGGCGCGGATCAATGCTTTAAATCTCTCGACGTAGGTAATAACCGGAGTCAAGGGTCGTTTGCACACGCAGGCGACCCTACGTTTTATTTACATCTACACCTCCTGCGTCAGTTTCTCTCTGATTTGTTTGAGGATCTCATCGCCGGTGGTTTTATTTTCACGCAGATAGGTGCGAGATGCGTCGTAACCACGGCCGAGTTTTACATCGCCAAACGAATACGATGAGCCACTTTTTGTAATGACAGCGTATTTTTCACCAAGTGCGAGCAATTCGCCTTCGCGTGAGATGCCTTCGTTGTACATGAGGTCAAACTCAGTGGTGCGGAAGGGAGCAGCGACCTTGTTTTTGACGACTTTGACGCGATGGCGGCCACCGACGACTTCTTCGCCTTTCTTGATCTGCGCGATGCGGCGGCCGACGACAAGCACCGATGCGGAAAAGTTGAGTGCTTTGCCGCCCGGTGTCGTTTCAGGATTGCCGAACATAACGCCTATTTGCATCCGGATCTGGTTGATGAAAATGACAACGGTCTTTGAGCGTGCGACGATACCGGTGAGTTTGCGCAAGGCCTGACTCATGAGACGTGCCTGCTTGCCGACATGCATTGCGCCCATCTCGCCCTCGATCTCGTCCTTGGGGGTGAGCGCTGCAACGGAGTCAACGACGATGACATCTATTTTTCCAGAGCGCACCAAGGATTCGGCAATTTCAAGCGCTTGTTCGCCGGTGTCCGGCTGCGAGATCAGGAGTTCGTCTATCTTGACCCCGATCTTTTTGGCGTATTCGGGGTCGAGTGCATGCTCGGCATCGATAAAGGCGCAAATGCCGCCGCCTTTTTGCGCTTCGGCAACTGCATGTAAGGAAAGGGTCGTCTTGCCGGATGATTCGGGCCCGTAGATCTCGATGATGCGTCCGCGAGGAAAACCGCCGATGCCGAGTGCCCAATCGAGCCCAATCGAGCCCGATGGTACGACATCGACGTCGACCTTGGGGCGTTCGCCGAGCATCATGATCGCCTCTTCACCGAACTTCGTCTTGATGGCTTTGAGCGTATCCTCGATCCCAACTTTTACGTTTTTGATTGCTGGCGCATTGGTCGACTCACTGTCAGCGTCCATTTGTATGGACGTACGTGCCGTTTTTGCGGATGATTTTTTTGGCATAGTAAAACTGGTTAATTAGTTCAGAATAACAGAAACATTGAAAGAACTCATGAATCTATCCTGCCGACGCTCGCGTCTGTCGAACGTACGCCCTGCGGTGTTTGTTGATATATGACCTCAAGGGTCTTGTGCGTACGCTTGCCAAATTGATCGTATGCTTCGACGGTGATTATATTATATCCCTCCGAAAGCAGCAATTCTTCCGAGAAATGCCCATTGAGGTCGGGGAGTATATCCTTTCCATTAAGGGCGATTTTTGCAGTATTGCGTGCGGTGCCGCGTATGGTCACCAGGGATTGTGTCAGCATGCTGCCGTTTTGTGGCGTTTCAAGGACGATGATCGGCCCTTCGATGAGATGTCGTGCCTGGAACAGCCCATACAGTCCGACGATCACCATGAGGGCAAGAGTCGTATAAAGGGCGAGGTGTGATTGTTTACGGGTGATCATATGCTTTCTTATGGGTTATTCACATATC
This sequence comes from uncultured Candidatus Saccharibacteria bacterium, assembly GCA_964507945.1. GTDB lineage: Bacteria > Patescibacteriota > Minisyncoccia > Phycocordibacterales > UBA12088 > CAZDRD01. The sequence goes on along the minus strand of CAZDRD010000032.1, from coordinate 2,844 downwards.
ATCGTTAGGGTCGTCAGTATCCTTGATAAGTACGTCGCGCGGCCGGTTCGCTCCTTCGGAAGGTCCGATGACGCCGCGTTCTTCGAGGATGTCCATGAGGCGTGCCGCGCGTGAATAACCGATGCGCAGTCGCCGCTGCAAAAGTGACGTCGAGGCCTTGCCGGCTTTTATCACTGCCATGCGCGCGTCTTCGTACAAGGTGTCGTCGTCTCCGTCGTCACCGAAACCGCCTTCCGATCCGCCGCCGTTTCCTTCGGCACCACTGAAGTCAATGAGGTCGCCCAGCATGTAGTCGTTATGTTTATTGAGGAACTGTACGATCTTTTTTACTTCATCTCCCGAGATAAACGGCGCCTGCACACGGCGAGGTTTCGCTACGTCGGATGCCAGGTAGAGCATATCGCCGGCACCCAAGAGTTTTTCCGCGCCAGGCCCGTCGAGAATGGTACGTGAGTCGATGTTGGAATTGACTTTAAGCGCGATACGCGTCGGAACGTTGGCCTTGATGAGGCCGGTGATAACTTTGACTTCCGGACGCTGTGTCGCCAGAAGCAGATGTATGCCCGTTGCGCGGCTCATCTGTGCAAGCCTCACGATGGCCGCCTCAAGCTCGCGCGGGTACATCTGCATGATATCGGCAAGCTCGTCGATGATGACCACGATGTGAGGCATCTGCTCGGGTAGATCGGATACCGTGTCGGCATCTTTTGCCTTTTTGCGCTCATGCTCCTTTACTGCCGGTGCCAGAATATCGTTATGGTAGATATTGATGTTTTGCACGCGCAATTCTTCAAAGATGTCGTAGCGGCGGGTCATTTCATTGATAGCCCACTTGAGGGCCAAGATCGCCTTTTTTGCGTCGGTGATGACCGGCGTGATGAGGTGGGGAATGCCCTTGTACAAGGTCAACTCGACGCGCTTGGGGTCAACCATGATAAACCGCAGCGATTCGGGGCCGTTGTGATACAAAAGCGACGTGATGATGCTGTGTATCGTGACCGACTTACCTGATCCGGTCGCGCCCGCAACGATGGCGTGAGGCATCTTGCTCATATCGGCATAGATGGGCGTGCCGGTAATGTCGCGGCCAAGGGTGATGAGAAGCGGTTTGGGATTGTCGGTAAATTCCGCCGCGCTCAGAAGGGAAGAAAGGCCGAGCGTTGCTTTGGCGCTATTGGGGACTTCGATGCCTACCAGGGATTTGCCCGGTATGGGCGCTTCGATGCGCAGGGGCGCTGCGGCAAGCGCGAGTTCGAGGTTTGATTGCAGACTCACGATCTTTGAAAGCCGTACGCCCTCGGCAGGTTTGAGCGCGTAACGCGTGACGGTAGGGCCGACGGTAATCTCATCCATTTCGACATTGATGCCGAAGTTGAGGAGCGTACGCTTGATGATGTTTGCATTTGCTTTGGTATCACCAACGGCAGGCTTCCCACGATCACGCTCAAGAAGCGAAAGGGGAGGAGGGGTATAGTCCTGCGAGATGTTGGGCAGGCCACGCTCGTGCTCTTCTGCTGTTGTCGGTACAGGAAGAGGGGCGGGGCGAGGTGCGTCTTCAACATCTCCTTCCTCATCCTCGTCAAACAGTTCATCCTCTTCGTCAGACAGGTCTTCTTCGCCGGGTGTATCACTCATAAAAGAAGTGACCGAAAGCGTCTCTGCTCCAACGGGCGTCGCCCCTTCGGGCGCGGGCTTTTTTTGCAGAAGCGTCTTGAGGCGGCGGAATATCCCCAAGTGAAATTCGGTATCAAACGCAATCAAAAACGAGGCAATGAGAAGTCCGAAGAATATGACAAACGAGGCGTACAGATCGATCGTCGATATAAAGGGGAAAGCGATCATCTTTCCAAGCTCACCCCCTTGTCCGTGAGCGACAAGCTCGATCATCCCCAGGCCCGCGATAAAAAACAGCACGATGCCGCCCATCTGAAACAAGCTCATTTCTGCAAAGGTAGTACGAAAAAAGGAAATCGCCGCAGCGACAAGCAACAGGGGCAAAAGGAAATACCCGACGCCCACCAAGTACGTGACGCCGCTATACAGGTATTCGCCCCCCGGCCCTGACTTGTGAAAAGCAGAAAGCGACAAGACGATCGCAAGCACAATAAAAGCCACCGCGATCACTGACCGTGTGGTACCTTCTTTAAGTTTCTTGCGTCGCTCTTCCCGCTCGACTTCCTTTTGGTTACGCCGTTTTTTCCCCATGTTTCGTATGCGCACATCATAACACAGCTTAATCGTTCACAGGGGTATTCATACACAGAGAAGGTGAGATTGCACTACGGCGTGTCTGATATATAATGGTCATACAAAAGACATGAGAATGCAAAGATACAATAAAAGGACAGACAATAAAGATCAAAGTCAAACATACTCCACAAAAGACATAAAAAACCTACAGCATTGTCCTTAAATATACCACATGGAACCAAACATTTTTTTCAATAAAAGACAAAATAACGCGCAGGTTTTTGTGAAGAAAAAGACAGAAAAAATCTGCGCTGCGCTTTTCTTGGTCACCGACACCGTACCCAATGACGACCCCTTTCGGGCAACCGTACGGTCAAAAGGACTTACCCTACTGGAGCCAGACACTTTTTCACAGCTCGGTACACACTTGGAGGCTATCGTTTCACTATGCACCATGGCTCAGTGGGGAAATATCATATCTGAGATGAATACCCGTATCTTGATTGAAGAATGTACCAAACTTGTCGAGTTTATCGGCACCCACCAAGCGGCGTTGCAAAGCACCGGCCTCCTCTCGCTTGAACTGTTCGATACCCCTGCAGCAGACCAAGAAATCTTTAATAAAAGACACGTATCAGACGCAGCATCAGCAGT
>CAZDRD010000031.1:0-6680 GCA_964507945.1 uncultured Candidatus Saccharibacteria bacterium | reverse complement strand
GGGGCACTGCTGCCCGTTGTTTTGTTTTACCTGCCATATATGAAAAAGCGGCGGGCTTTGATCGTGCTTTCTTTTATTGCGTGGGTGATCGTTGCGGTACTCGAACTGTACGCACCGACGTTCATAGCGCAGTTTATTGATGGCGTTGCTGCTTCACAGGGCACTATATCACCACAACAGTTTGAACACTTACTCCACCTTCTCTTTATTTTTGGAGGAATACTTTTGGCTGCCTGGGTTATTAGGCGTGCTGGCGAATTTGGCGAAATCGGCATTTCGCCAGCCATTATGAAGGAAGCGAGCAAAGATGTATTCGAACATACTATCGGTCACTCGTATCGTTTTTTTACGAATAACTTTGCTGGCGCACTTGTTCGTAAGATCAACCGCCTTATTGAGGCGTATGATGGTATTTTTGAAATTGTAATGTACAACTTTACGTTCCTCGCGGTGTCGATTGTCGGGATTTTTTATATATTGGCCACTCGTTCAATGCCGCTTGCCATAACGATCTTGGTTTGGATCGTGGTGTACGTGATCGCGTTTATCTACCTGTCTCTCAAGGTACAGCATATATATGAGCAGCAAGCAGAAAAGGACAGCGACGTATCAGGACAATATGCCGATGTCTTTGCCAATAATCTTGCAGTGCGATTCTTTGCTTCTCGAGCGCGTGAGACGGATCGTGTCGAACAAGACCTGGAGCACTATCGACATCTCCAGGTTCGTGCATGGTCAGTAAACGCACTCGTCAATGCCGCACAAGGATTTCTGGCTATCGCTGCGCGGGTTGGGATATTTATGTTTGCGTTGGTGCTATTGTATCGGGGGTCGATTTCGCTTGGCGTTTTTGTATTGGTGCAAACCTACGTTTCGATGCTTATCGACCAAGTGTGGACTATAGGACGCATGGTGCGAAGATTCTTTAGTTTTGCTGCCAACGCAAAAGAAGGCGTTGAATTGTATGCCATGCCGCATGAAGTCGCCGATCCGCTCGTGCCCGAAGACTTTGTGGTGACCGAAGGAGAAATACAGTTTGAAGACGTGACGTTTAACTACAATGAAACTCGTCCGGTGCTCGAACATTTCAACGTGGCCATGCATGGTGGAGAAAAAGTCGCACTCGTGGGGCCGTCGGGTGCGGGCAAGAGTACCGTGATGGGGCTTGTCTTGCGGCTTCATGATGTCACCGGCGGCAAAGTCATGATTGATGGCACCAATGTATCGCGCGTACGGCAAGATGATTTACGCTCAAAGATCGCCGTCGTGCCGCAGGAGCCGCTTTTGTTCCACCGCAGCCTCATGGAAAACATCCGTTACGGCAAACCCGACGCAAGCGATGAAGAAGTATATGAAGCCGCGCGCAAAGCGCATTGCGACGAATTCATCCGCGCGCTTCCACAAGGGTACGAGACCCTTGTCGGTGAGCGTGGCGTCAAACTCTCAGGCGGCGAGCGGCAGCGTGTCGCGATCGCGCGTGCGCTCATTAAAGATGCGCCAATACTGCTTTTGGACGAGGCGACCTCATCGCTCGATTCCGAGTCGGAGCGCTATATCCAGGACGCGCTTGGCATCCTGATGCAAGGCAAGACGGTCGTCGTCATCGCGCACCGTCTTTCAACGATCGCCCGTATGGATCGCATCATCGTTATGGAAGAAGGCAAGATCGTCGAGGAAGGCTCGCACACACAATTGCTCGAACAAAACGGACTCTACAAAAAGCTCTGGGATATGCAGGCGGGCGGTTTTTTGGGAGACTAGGTCTGAAGGGTGGTATAAGTAGCCTGGCTAGTCGATTATTATCCCCCGATAATTTTGTTGACCTTGTTTACCGTGAGGCTTTTTCTTGTACAATAAAAATAATGAAGAATATATCTTTGTATTCAAACTCGCTTTTCATAGGGTTTGCTGTGATCGCTCTCGGTTTCTTTTTATTATCAATAACGACCGTACATGCGGCTGCAACATGCACCGATACGTTCACATCCGCAACTCCGGTCTCCGCAAATTATGGGGCGGCATACAATCTTTTGTCTTCGACAAAAGAGATGTTGGTAAAGACGTCATCGTGTACCGACGCGAGTGCCAATGTGACCGTGGGTAATGGCGACACTGCTCTGTATGTATACAAACTCGGATACCAGTGGACGGGAACAAAATGGCAACAAATCAACCTCACCTCCTCAAGCGCATTGCAGTCCAACCTGTGGTATATCGGTACGGCAAACGGAACCGTTCCCCTTACTACAGGAAATACCAACAAGTACTACGTAGGCTACACGTGTCAAAAGGTTGGCGACATCTGGAAATGCGGTTGTCACGATCAAACTTGCGCGACATCGTATTGGCAGTTGCAACAGATACAAAAAGTAACCGGTGCTTCCAGTGGGCCGGTGTGTGGCAACAATATTTGTGAACAAGGGGAAACTGCCAGTAGCTGTGCGGCGGATTGCCATGACACGGGGGGCGATACCAACAGTCGTGGCGTGGTACCGCCTGAGCCGCCTTCGTCATACACCTTGCCCGGCAGTGTCGTGCGGGTTTCCAATACCAGCCAACTTCAAACGGCACTCTCCGGTAGCACCAAAGACATTGTTCTGGCAAACGGCACGTACAGCAATGCAAGCGCGTTCAGTGCCGGTTCGCATCACCTCTGGGCGGAAAACTTGGGTGGAGCGACACTGACAAGCGGCGTCAGTTTCGGCACGGGCGGAGGACTCCATGGTATGCGGGTCGACATCTCGGGCGGTGGCGCAAAAACCAACGACGCAGTGGTCTATGCGGAAGGCGATGGTTTGGTGATACATGACAGTTGGGTGACTGGTCGCACCAATACCAAATACCTCAGCGGTATTTACGCACACGGCAACAGCGGTGTCGACATCCGGCGCGTCGTGGTGCGCAATGCTACGTACAACGGCATCATGTTGAGCGATAACCGTACCAATTATACGCCGGCACAGCGTTCGTATGTCACTGATGTTGATGTTGCGAATGTGGCAGATCCAAATCCGGGAAGCCTCGACGGTACCGCAGAAGCAGGCATATGGGTCGAGCATACGGTCAACGTCGAGCGAGCAAAAGTGAGGCATGTCTCTTGGATGGGGATCGTGACCGAAGTAAATACCAATGATTCCGTATTTCGCGATCTCGACATAGACGATATTTTTGGGGGCGGGACGGGTAAGGGTGTTGGTTTTTATGTCGAGCATTGGACGCGGCGTTCGGTGATTGAAAAATTTTATATCGGTCCCAAAGTCAGCGACGGCTTTATCATCGAGTGGGCGGCGCCGGAGTGGAATTACTCTCCATCGGCCACCGATATTACGCTTCGCAACGGCGTCATGGATACCACCAGGTTTGGCGCATATCCTGATGTCGGCAACAAAAACACCACCATCGAAAATGTCGTCTTTAAGAACCAGTCTTACGCCGCGGTCATTGATCAAGGCATCAATACGGTGCTTCGCAATAATGACTACAGCGGCATCAAAGCGGGGGCTAAGATCAAGGCAGAAGGCCAGGGGTGGTAGGTGATTGTTTACGCCTTGTTTTCTTCCTGTACTTGTTTGAAGGAGAGCGTCATGCGGTGTTCCGCAGGCTCAAAGAGGCTGATCTTGAAGGAATAGGTCTTGCCCAAGCCCAACGCTTCGCGGAGTGCCTCAGGTGAGGCGAATTCGGAAATATGCACCAAACCTGCCACACCTTCCTCGATCGAAGCGAGTGCGCCGTGTTTGTTATATTTGATGATGACCGCCGAGACGACGTCGCCCTTCTTGTATTTTGCCTTAGCATTTTTCCACGGATCTTCGCGCAATGCTTTGATGGAAAGCGATATCTTGCCGTCCTTGATCTCGATCACTTTGACGCGTATCGTGTCGCCGATTTTGTAGAGCGTTTTAGGATCCTCGACGAGTCCCCAGTCTATTTCGGAGATATGTACGAGACCCTCGAGACCTTCTTCGAGCTTGACGAAGATGCCGAAATCAACAGCTCCGGTGACGGTACCTTCAAGCACTTCGCCGACCTGATAGCGATTGATGATACGGTCTTTGTCTTCTTCCTGCGGACTCTTTTCAGAGAAGATGAGCTTGCCTTCCTTTGCATCCGCGGTAATGATCGTCACCGAAAGGCGCTGTCCGACCAGTTGCTTGAGTTCCTCGAGGATACGGTCTTTATTGCCATCTTCGACGCGCGGATAATGATCGGGCTTGAGTTGCGAAGCGGGAAGGAAGCCGGTAATGCCTTGCCATTCGATGAGAAGGCCGCCCTTGTTTGCCTCGCGGACTGGAAGCTCAAATACGCGTTTCTTGGTGATGGCATCTTCGGCTTCAGACCAGATGAGCGCCTGACGGGCTTCCATGAGGGAAAGCTCGATGTAGCCGTCTTTGTTCTCTTCATCGACAACCTTTGCGGCGATGAGGTCTCCTTCTTTGACGCGGCGCAACAAGTCAGCCGCAGTCATGTACTCACGGCCGTATATAATGCCGCTTCCAAACGGATGCAGATCTACGTATACTTTCCCTTTTGCGGTATGGATAACCGTTCCTTCCACCAGATCGCCGATACGCGGCGGATTGGGGGAAAGGATCACGAGCGAGCTCATCATGCTCTCTTTTTTGCGCGGTTTCTCAGTATCGATAGCGCTGGTGGTATTATTGCCCTCGGTCAGGCCAGATGTGTTATCGGTCATAGTGTTTGAGCCGAAAAGTACTGTCGCTCGTGACGGATCGTGCCAGACAGTGTTAGCTTTTCAGCATGTGATAAATAACTCAAAGAGTATAATGTAAGATAGTCAGCTTGTAAAGCCTACATTGCCTCGCTTCTGGGCAGGAGAAATGGTATACTATAGGCATCACCTCGCAGGGTGGTATTTCGTATGGTCATCACCTATCACACGGCAGAATGTTTCAAAATATCCTTTGGCGATACGACGATTGGCTGTAATCCGATATCGAAGGATGGAAAGCTCAAACAGGTCAAATTCGGGGCCGATATCGTCCTGCAGTCACTCAATCATCCCGATATGAACGGTGCCGAAAGCATGGCGTATGGCGACCGTACGCCCTTTGTGGTGTCCGGTCCGGGTGAATACGAGATCAAAAATGTCATCATTCATGGCTTTCCGACCACTTCGCAGTACGGTGGCGTGGAGCGCATCAACACCGCGTATCTCTTTTCTCTCGAAGGAATGAAGCTGTGCTTTCTCGGAGCGCTCGGAGAAAAGAAACTGCCTGCCGAACTCAAAGAGCAGTCAGACGAGATCGACATATTGTTTGTCCCGATCGGTGGCGAAGGGGTGCTTTCGCCGGACGAGGCGCACGAGCTTGCGGTCGGTCTTGAGCCGCGGGTTATCATCCCCATGCATTATGGCGAGATCGGCATGAAAGATGCACTCGCACTTTTTCTAAAAGAAGAAGGTGCTGAAACTCCCCAAACACTCGACAAACTTACCATCAAACGCAAAGACCTCGAAACAAAAAACAATGAGCTCATCGTGTTGCAATCATAACTATGCCAAACAACCCTGAAAACAGGTTCTTTTCTTCACTCGAGCGCATCCGTCGCAGGCCAAAGACCGTGCGACAGGCGTATGCGTTCAGTATCGCGACCGGTATCACGGCAGTACTCGCACTTATATGGGTAGGGACTATCGTCGTGACCGGCGCGTATCCGGGCATCACCCAGACGCAACGTGAGCAGTTTGCGGCGGTCCATGACTCTTCGGCAGAGCGTTTTGAAATGTTTAAGAATGAATTTGCAAAACAAGTACAAGATTCGCCGGAGCGTGCACGTGTCAACGAACTTCTCGCGCAACTACAGCAACAAAGAGAAGCAGCCTCAAGCTCTTTTACGGCTGCGCTGCAAGCATCTGCAACTTCGTCGACCGATAGCGAGTTTGACGGGTCATCCATGGTAGCGTCACCATCCATGACTGAAAGTTCATCTTCCGATCCCTATGGCGAAAACTACTAAAGACACAGCACCAGAGACGCCTCGTGACAAGGACTTGGGCATTGTTCCGGCTAACATCAGTACCGAGATGCGCGAGTCGTATCTCAATTATGCGATGTCGGTCATCACCTCGCGCGCGCTTCCCGATGTGCGAGACGGCCTCAAGCCCGTACATCGCCGCATTTTGTATGCGATGCATCGCTTGGGCTTGTCTTCGTCTGCGAAGTTCCGCAAGAGCGCAACGGTTGTCGGTGAAGTGCTCGGTAAATACCATCCGCACGGCGACTCTGCGGTATACGATGCGCTCGTCAAAATGGCGCAGGAATTTACCATGCGCTATCCGCTTATCTTGGGGCAAGGCAACTTCGGCTCGATCGACGGTGACAATGCTGCCGCCATGCGTTATACCGAAGCCAAAATGTCGCGTATCACGGGAGAACTTTTGCGTGATCTCGACAAAGAAACGGTTGATTGGCGTCCTAACTACGATGGCTCGCAACGCGAGCCCGTGGTGTTGCCGGCGGCCGTTCCCAACTTGCTTTTAAACGGTACTTTGGGCATCGCGGTCGGTATGGCGACCAATATCCCGCCGCACAACTTGCGCGAGGTCGTCGATGCGACGATACATCTTATAGAAAACGAAGACGCTTCGGCTGAGGAACTTTTTTCATACGTCAAAGCTCCCGATTTTCCGACGGGCGGCATCATTTTCAATGAAAAAGAGA
>CAZDRD010000030.1:0-6765 GCA_964507945.1 uncultured Candidatus Saccharibacteria bacterium | reverse complement strand
AGAGCCCGTTCAAGGATGACAACCTTGCGGGCTATTTTTTTTGACCTTAAACTGCTTTTCTGAGATACTAGTACGATGATGCGCATATTTGGTAATGTCGGGCTTGTGGTAGCACTTGTCGCAGGTTCGTTTTTTGTGGGCGTTGCCGTGGGAGGGAAATCGCACGCGCAAGGCCTCGTCGGATCGTCATTTGATGGCGCACCGCAAGGCATTGACCTTGCGCCTTTGTGGAAAGTGTGGGGTATCCTCGACGATCGTTTCGTGGCGACGGCATCGTCAACTCGAGTGAACGATCAAGAAAAAGTGTATGGCATGATCGAGGGACTGACCAAAGCCTACGGTGATCCGTACACCGTTTTTATGCCGCCCCAAGACGCCGCGATGTTTGACGAAGAGATCAGCGGAGAATTCAGCGGGGTCGGGATGGAGATCGGTATGCGTGACGATTTGCTTACCGTTATCGCGCCTCTCAAGGGCACACCGGCCGATGCGGCCGGCATCCTGACGGGCGATGTCCTGATCGAGATCAACGGTACTTCGACGGGTGACATGTCGGTTGATGAAGCGGTGAAAAACATCCGCGGCCCGGCCGGTACCAACGTCATACTCGTGATCGCACGCAAGGGCGAAAAGGAGCTTCTCACCAAGACCATTACGCGTCAGGCCATTCACATACCGACGATGGACAGCGAATTCCGGCCCGACGGCATATTTGTCATGCATCTCTATAATTTCGGCGCGACCGCTCCGGCTGAGATGCGTACCGCGCTTAAACAATTTATACAGAGCGGCTCCACCAAACTCATCCTTGATCTGCGCGGCAATCCGGGCGGCTATCTCGAAGGGGCGGTTGACATCGCAAGCTGGTTCTTGCCGGCGGGCAGCACGATCGTCAGTGAAGACTTCGGTTCGAAAGAAAAACCGAATATCCACCGAAGCAAAGGCTACAATATATTCAAAGATAATTGGAAGATGGTAGTGCTCGTCAACGAAGGTTCGGCATCCGCATCCGAGATACTGGCGGGCGCTCTGCAAGAACACCAGCGTGCGGTGCTCATCGGTACCAAGACGTTCGGCAAGGGTTCGGTGCAAGAGCTTATCAAAGTCACGCCGGACACGTCGCTCAAGGTGACGATCGCGCGGTGGCTGACACCAAACGGCGTCTCGATCTCGCAAAACGGACTGACGCCCGACATCAAGGTAGATCGCACGCCGGAAGAATACCTTGCCGGTAAAGATCCACAACTCGATGCGGCAGTGGAGTATTTACTCAAAAAATAAAGAAGAAAGATATGAAAGTCATTCTGCTTAAAGACGTGCCGAAAGTAGGAAAGAAGTACGATATAAAAGAGATTTCCGACGGCTATGCGCGCAATTTTCTTTTACCACGCCGGTTGGCCGAGATGGCGACTCAGAAGCGTATCAATGAATTGACCGCAGCGAAACAAAAAGATCAAGAAAGCCAAGAGCGAAACGAGTCCCTGCTCAAGCAGGCGATCGAACGCCTTAACGGGACGACGGTTACTACTGAGGCCAAAGCCGACGAACGGGGGCATCTTTTCAAAAAATTGCGCGTGCAAGATGTGGTAAAGGTCATCAATGAAAAAAGCCCTACGCCCATCAGCGAGGATATGCTGTCTCTTGAGGAGCCGATCACGACGATCGGATCGCATGAGCTCAATCTCAACGCTCAAGGCGCGCATGCAATGCTTACGCTTGTAGTCGAGCGCGAAGGATAAAAATAAATAAAAGGGGAGAAGGGATAGAGGAATTACGAAACGTCCGCTATCTTTTTGAGCGTTGTTGTGCCGTCGAAGCGGGTCTTGCGCCCCGTACGAAACGATACCACGCCGTCTTTGGTGGCATACAAGGTGTAGTCATTGCCGGTTTTGACGTTCTTGCCGGCGAGAACGCGGCTACCGCGCTGTCGTATGATGATCGCGCCGGGAGTTGCCTTTTCGCCGGCATACAGCTTGACGCCGAGGTATTTCGGCTGTGAATCGCGCAAGTTTTTCGCTGTTCCTCCTGCTTTTCTATGTGCCATGGTATTGTTCTGGCTCTGGTAATTTCAGAGCCGTGACTCTATAATCAAATAATGGATTTCAAAAGGATAGCAAACTTTTTCCAATCTGACAAGGGCCGAAGCATGCTGCTTCTGGTCACGGGCATTACGCTTGCGTCTGGATCGTTTTTGCTCGGTAGGCTCTCGCTCGCGGGCGATATCCACCAAAATGTCGATATACTAAGCCCTCAAGCACCGGGAATCTACGAGACACAAAACACTGCTGCTGCGACCGTAGCTACTTTAGATAAAAATGAGCCCGTCCAAAAACAAACCACCCCTCCTCTCGTTTCGACCAGTACGGGCGGCAAATATGTCGCCTCCAAATCCGGCTCGGCGTACCATTTCCCCTGGTGTTCCGGTGCCAAGCGCATCAAAGAAGCGAACAAAATTTATTTCAATACCAAAGAAGAAGCGGAAAAAGCGGGTTATCGTCCGGCAGGTAATTGCAAAGGCTTATGATCGTGGTTGACGTAGAGGCATCAGGAACGGATTACGGACGGCATTCGATCGTTTCATTGGGTGCGCTCGAATTCGAGCGTCCCGACAATCGCCTGTACCTCGAATGTCGCGTGTGGGACGGTGCCCATATCATGGATGACGCGCTTGAGGTGTGCGGTTACAGCAGGGAAGAAGTCACCGATCCCAACAAGATGACCGAAGGCGAACTCATACGCAATTTTCTCGGCTGGATCGAGACGATCGAAGACCGGACGCTTGCGGGACAAAACGTGTCCTTTGATCGCGACTTTCTGCGCGCTGCGGCACTCCGCGAGCATCTCGAATGGCCTTTCGCGTATCGCACCATAGACACTCACACATTGGCGTACATGCACATGGTAGAACACAATATACCCGTACCGCACGAAAAGCATCACAGCGCACTTAACCTCGATGCGGTCTTAAATTATGTCGGCATTCCCGATGAACCCGAGCCGCACAACGCGCTCACTGGTGCGCTTTCCCACGCCGAAGTGATCTCCCGACTTTTGTACCATAAGCCGCTTTTGCCGGAATTCGAACCATACGCACTGCCGGATCATATGCGCACTATACACAGTTCATAAAGTCGACCTCGCGCAAGCGTGCTATAGTATCAAAAATATGAGCATTATCATTCACGACAAACTTCCCGATCCTGCAAAAACGGTCGCGTGGCATGTTTCGAGCCTCTTGAGCGAACAAGGAGATCGGCCGACCATGCTTCTGTTTTCCGGCGAGTCCAGTTTCGAGGTATTGCAACATATCAATATCAAAAAACTTCCCAAGCATCTGACCGTGTCGGTGCTCGATGAACGGTTCGACGGCCGCAACAGTCTGTTCACGCGATTGTCCGACAAATTATTTTACAAGCAAGCGCGTGATGCCGGAGTCGAATTCCTCGATACGCGTCGCCAGCACGATGAAAATCTCAGAGCGATGGGTGAACGTCACAACAAAGCACTCAAAGACTGGCGGGTTAAGTATCCGGACGGATACATCATTACACTACAGGATGTGGGCAATGACGGACGTATCGCGGGCATTGTCGGTAAGACCATGAAGACCGGCGAATTTCTCGGCGTTTTCGAGGATCAGGGAATATGGGCGATCGGCTATCATCTCTTGCCCAAACAAAGCGAAGTGCTTGATCGCATGACGGTCACGCTCTCGTTTTTACGTCATGAAGTGGACGAAGCGATCTTCTATATCAAACCCGAAGCGGTCGAAGGACTGGTCAAAATACTCAAGGGAGAAGGGTATCTGTCCGAACTGCCGGCACTTATCATGCGCGATATGAAGAAGGTCGAGATCTTTACCTCGGCGAGTCTATGATATACTTACGATACATCTATGGATGAGATTTCAGTCACTAAACAGTCACGCATAAAAGAATTTTTGGAGCAAGGCGAAGAAGATGCGTCCGTTACATCGTGGCGCATGTTCCGTATCATCGGTGAGCTGGTTGCTGGCTTCGAACTCCTTCGCAAGTATGGTCTCGCCGCGACTATTTACGGCTCCGCGCGAGCGGCAGCGGACAGTCATGAATGTGGGGAGGCTGAGAAGCTCGCACAGCTTCTTGCAGCAGATGGCTTTACGATCATCTCTGGCGGCGGCAACGGTATCATGCGCGCTGCAAATAAGGGCGCGTACGAAAGCGGCGGAAAATCCATCGGACTCAATATTAAATTGCCCACGGAACAGCACCTCAACGGTTTCGTCACCGAATCGCTGCTGTTCCATTTCTTCTTCACGCGCAAAGTGGCGCTCGCCTTCGCATCGGAAATCTATATTTTTTTTCCGGGCGGCTTTGGGACTCTCGATGAATTTTTTGAGATTGTCACCCTTGTGCAGACGAAAAAGATCCATCCCGTCCCGGTCATTTTGGTAGGAAAGGATTACTGGACGCCGCTTCTCGATTGGTTGCGTTCGTATGGGCTTGAAAAATATCATTATATCAATGAAGCGGATCTCAATATCATGCAGGTAGTAGATTCTGCCGATGAAGCTCATGGACTTGTCCAATCCCTTCTCACGAAATGATATGCCACGCTTCCAATTTGAAGATGTCGGTATAGATACGCATGCATATCAGGAAGTAGCACATCGACTTGCTTCGTATTTTGAGACTTTGAGACATATAGCAGAAGAGGGAACGTATGATACGGCTGAGAGTTCGATCAATGTTCCCGCAGACAGTGCAGCTTTCGAAGCGGTCATATCGGCAAAAGACCGCTACTCCTCTTCCACATTGAGATATATTTTTGTGGTGGGTATCGGCGGCTCCGCCTTAGGTGCAAAGGCAATATATCAAGCGCTGCCTGCGGACGCAGATCGCAGTTGCGAATTGATTTTTTTGGAAAGTCCCGATCCGTTTGTGCTTGCGCACCTTGAGAAAACGGTACTACCCAAAATCGGGTCGCCCGACGAAACGCTAATCATCGTCATCAGCAAATCCGGTACGACGACGGAAACGGTTGCCAATTTTGCGTGGTTATATGCAGGGCTTCAGTCAAAGTTTGGCGATCTCGTAGACCAGAGAGTCGTTGCGATAAGCAATGAAGGCACGCCACTTGCTTTAGAGGCTCTTAAAAAAGGGTGGGGGATACTCATGATCCCGCACCAGGTCGGTGGCCGCTTCTCCATCTGTACCGCGGCCGGGCTTTTTCCGCTTGCATGTGTCGGCATAGATGTGCGTGGTTTTCTGACTGGCGCTCAAGAGGGAAGAGAAGCGGCCCTCGCTGATACTGACGACAATCCGTACCGTACGCGTGCGCTGATCCGATATGTATGGTACACATCCGGATACAAAACCGAGACGTTATTTCCATTCCATGGACAACTGACGGCCCTCTGCGCGTGGCATCGCCAGCTCACTGCAGAAAGTCTTGGTAAAAAAAGTGCCTCGGGCCATCCGGTGACGCTGTTTCCCGATCGCGCGCTTGGTCCGGAAGACTTGCATGCTACCTTTCAACTTTACTTCGGGACGCTCACCGATCAAAGCACCACTTTTCTCGATGTCGAAACTATTCCGGAAATACAAATACCCGAAAACGCTCTACTGCCGGTCATTGCAGGCAAACACATGCATAGCGTGGTACGGGCGATTGAGGAGGGGGTGCGGCATGCGTATCGCACCAGTCAAAAACCGTTTACGAATATCCAGTTCGGTGCTTTGACCCCACACGAATTGGGAACTTGGATGCAGGGCACGATGATCGAAACGATGCTCCTCGCAAAACTGCTCGATGTCAATGCATTCGATCAGCCCAGTGTAGAAGAATATAAAAAAGAAACGCGCAGACTTTTGGCGCAATAACACCACATATGTATATTCTGTTCGACATCGGCGGTACGAAAATGAGAATCGCGCGCTCGCGTGACGGTGAGACGTTCGATGAGCCGCTGCGCTTTGACACACCCGCGTCGTATGACGAAGGCGTCGGTCTCCTTATCCAAATGGCACAGCAGCTTTCGGCAGGGGAGCAGATTGAGGCGGTTCTCGGAGGTATCGCCGGGACGCTCGATCCTGACCGTACACGCCTCGTCCATGCCACGCATCTTGCCGATTGGGTCCAAAAACCGATACAGGAGCAGCTTGCCGACGCGCTACAGGCATTGGTACATATAGAGAACGATGCGGCAGTAGTGGGGTTGGGCGAGGCAAACTATGGGGCGGGACAGGGAGGGGGAATAGTTGCGTATATCACGGTTTCAACGGGTGTCGGCGGTGCCCGCTTGATAGATGGCGCGCTCGATGTGGGCGGGTATAGTTTTGAGCCTGGCGACCAGATCATCTCCATGGATGCCCAAGGAGCGGCCGTCTCAGTAGAGGATCTCATATCGGGTACGGCGCTCCTGAAGCGTTTCGGTCAAAAACCCTACACGATAGAAGACCCGGCCGTATGGGAAGAGCTTGCCCGCTTGCTTGCCTGCGCCCTCCACAATACGATCCTGCATTGGACACCTTCGGTGGTCGTCCTAGGAGGGCCAATGATCACGGGAAAACCCGCCATTTCGGTGGATCGGGTGCGCGAGCACCTCAAAACCCTCATGACGGTGTATCCGACCATCCCGCAGATCAAGCAGGCGGCGCTTAAAGACATTGGAGGCATCTATGGCGCCTGCGCGCTCTTGAAAGCAAAAAGGACCCCTATAATCATTTGACAAAAATATAAAATATGGTCTTTATTATTTCGTTAAAATAGGCCGTAGAATAAAGA
>CAZDRD010000029.1:0-6991 GCA_964507945.1 uncultured Candidatus Saccharibacteria bacterium | reverse complement strand
TTTTCTCACTCGTAAGCGCCTGGGCGTTTGCTAATTTCATTTCGCAGGATACATTTGGCCACTACCGGTTTGCACTTTCCATCATAGGCATTCTCGCACTCACGACCTTGACCGGCATGAGTACTGCAGTTACGCGCGCTGCAAGCCGCGGCTTTGGAGCAACGATACGCCCCGCTCTCCTCCTCAAGATACGGTATGGACTTTTGGGCATGGTGGCCGGGTTATGCGTTGCAGGATATTACGCATTGAACGACAACCTCGTCCTTGCAAGCGCCATAGCACTTGGTTCGATCTTTATTCCCTTTAAAGATACGTTCTCTATCTTTGATGCGCTTTTGCAGGCAGCACGCCGATTTGATCTCTCCACGTATTACCGCCTTATCACGCAAGCCGTTTCGCTTGCGTGCGTCGTAACCACACTTCTCTTGACCGATAACCTGTTCCTCTTACTACTCTCGTACTTATTACCGCTTGCAGCAATGCAACTTTTTTTCTACAGGTACACCTTGCGACATCATCCTACCAAAGGTGTTGTTGACCACAGCGCACTTCAATACGGCAAACACTTGAGCGTCCTCGGCGCGCTTGGCGGCTTCACAGGATATTTTCAAAATATCATGCTCTTTCATTTTCTTGGCGCTCCGGCGCTCGCCATGTTCTACTTTGCCGTCGCGCCCACCGAGCAAATGCGCTCAGTCACCAGCCAGGTTGAGCCTATTCTCTTCCCCAAAATAGCGAGCGATGAGTGGAAGCTCGGATCGTTTGGCTCGCTGTTTAAAAAATATGCGCCGTTTCTACTTTTAGTCACGGGCGGCGCATTGCTTTACATCGGCCTTGCACCTTTCTTCTTTTCCATCTTTTTCCCTCAGTATATGAATACCGTCTTATTCTCTCAGCTTTTCGCTCCGACGATCATCGTTACCGCCGCAAACACCCTCCTTATGACGATCGTCAAAGCAAAGGGTATGCTCAAGATACAGTATCTGACCAACGCCATAGACACCGTGTTTGGCCTTGGTATCAACATCGCGCTCATTTACTTCTTCGGGCTCTATGGTCTCATTGCAGGCATCATGCTCATGAAGTGTGCCGAGCTTGCGGTTTTGGTGTGGACATTATTTCGTACAAAATAAAGATATGAAAACAAAACTTGAACTCATAGCCGAAGAAGTGCTCAAATACAGACCCTCAACCGTTGTTGACATTGGTTACGCGCAAGTACCCAATACACATTTCTCTGACACTAAAGTCTACGGCGTTGATTTGGTCAAAGCTAATGCGCCCTACGAAAAAACATTTGTATGCGATCTCAACAGAGACCCACTTCCTTTCAAAGACGGCGAGATAGATGCGGTCGCGATGGGCTGCACGCTCGCTCATGTCGCCAATCCGCTTAAGGTACTCGGGGAAGTGAACCGCATACTGCGCGAGGGGGGGGTATTGGTGGTGTCGTCTCCCAACCCGAACTACTACTGGGAAAACGTGTTGAACATTTTTTACCACCACTTTAAGAAACGCGTCTCCGCGGCAAAGCATATTGAGCATTTTTTCGAATTCTCGCGTTACAATATGCGCACCATAGGAGAACGCGCTGGCTTTTCGCTCGCAAATGAAATCGGCGTTGCGTTTTATCTCGTCAAAACACCGATCAAGTTCAATCCCGTACGGCACCCAGGACTTGCGTATGAGATCATTTACACCCTCAAGAAAGTCGATACTCCCCAGTCATACGCAACTTTTGAAGACAAGGACGGTATTCGTAAGGTGAAGACGAGGTTGTATGATTAGCTACCGCAGTTCAAGCACCTGCTTAAGCTTTTTAATGTAGGCTTTGTATGAGTATGCTTCCTCGACCGTCTTTCTCCCCTCACGTCCAACACGCTCTCGAAGTTGAGAATCATTGAGTAGTCTTGCAAGCGTTTCTACCCATTCTTCTGTAGTGGAAGCGAGGAAACCATTTTCACCTTCTCTGATGACATGGCGGTTCTCTCCCACTCTGCTTCCGACAGCCGATATACCGCACGCCATGTACTCAAGCAATTTCATAGAACATTTGCCACGGGCAAATTCATTGTCAAGCAACGGCATTACACCTACCGAAAAATGCTGAATCAATCCTGGCCAATCTTCAAATGGAACGCCTGCATGTACTTCAACGTGAGGAAATGAGTGAAAAAGCTCCCAAATTCTTTTATCATCTCCCGTCACAACAAACTGCATCTGGTATGTGATGCCTCGTTGATCCAATGCTTCAAGTACTGGTTTGAATGCGCATAAATTTTCATAATGTCCCGAAGAACCTCCCCAACCTATCACTGGCGGATCAACGACGACAGGATGCTCGGCGGGCATAAACAGCTCAGTATCAATGGACGATGGCAAAAGCGTCACCCGTGCGTTATATCGTTTCGCATACTCCAAAAGATAGTGGCTGCCTACAACCACATGCGCCGCATACTTCGTAAGTAATTTTGTTTTTATAGGGGAATGAAGAAAAATAGCATCATCAAAATCAAAGACATACTTCATACCAGACACCATACGAAAAAAAAGTACGAGTATAATAAAATCTACGGAAAAAATCGTCTTATGTAAGTACAAACGGTCACTCTTGCTTAGTCGTAAAAACAAAAGGAGGTACTTCTTGAAGTCCTTCACCCTTCGCCATGAGATCTCCCACAACGGTTCTCCAACAAGGGCATGGGTTTCAGTCATGTATCCGCTCCGAGCAAGGCGTTCTGCGATACGATACACCCGCACACGTGAACTCGCCTTTAATACCGTACTTTTCGTCACGAAGATTATTTTTCCTGCCATGTTACAGTTCTGGTATGATGGCTTTACTTTTTTACCGTCAATTCAATCGCCATCGTTTTCACAATGTCCCAAAACAAACGCCTAAAGAGAACTTTGAACGGCAGAAAGCGGGTTCCTCTTGTATAGTAATTAAATATGATTTTTTCTACTTTAAAGTCTGCATGGACTTCATATTCAGGAAGCTTACCGCTTGCGATAAGATCCCTGTCGAAATACTCAAATGTACGCTCGGTAAAAAAACTACAGTGCGTCGGATCTTTAAAGGCAGCGGTGGATTTAAAGTAAGGAACTTTTATCATTACTTTCGCCCCCGGCTTGCATACACGCCATATTTCCTCCATGATCTTGACCGTATCGGGGACATGTTCGAGAAAATTTGAGGAGTACATCTCATCGACCGAATTATCTTCAAGTGGAATACCCTGCCTTAGATCGGCCACGATATCTACTTCAGGAAGTGGAACAATGTCTATATTGATATACCCTTCCCGCTTTTCACTGCCACCTCCCAAATTAATTTTCTTTATACTAGTCGTCATAGCATATAGTGATGATAGCGAAATCATAACACCTTATGCACTCTCAGCCAAAACAATGCGTGCAAAAGACTCGGGGAAATTGGGATGAGTGCGAACACGAAAAACAGCACGTACTTGGGACGATTGGGCCAATACCGAAAAGCAAAGTATGCGTGCTTGAGTCCCACTCGCCACTGTCCGTCAAGGAGCATTCCAACGGCAATTCCATACGCCACGTTGGCCAGGTGGTGCGGCATGAGTTGTCTAAAATCATCCATAAACTCTTCCAAATATTCCGAGAGTGCGCGAGCACGTTCGATAGACAACGTCGGATTTGCTTTTTTCCTTACGCTGGTTAAAGAATTTTTATCAGAAATGATTTTGTACTCTCCAATATAGCGATCAAGATGATACCACTTGCCACAAACTTTAAATAGACGATCGACAAAAACAAAGTCGAGATTCGCCGCTTTAAAGCGATTGGAACCGAGATACTTGCTACGCACTACCCAAAAATTATCGTTCTCCGGTAACGCGCCGTTAAGTTTTTCCTTGAAAGAAAACACTCCACTTGAGACTCGTGGGATAGGTACTTCTTTGCCGTCTCTTAAATAGATAGATGGCGCTGAAACGGCGCCAATCGTCTCGTCGGAAGTAAGTATTGCAACGCACGACTCGACCGCATCCGGGTACAAAATATCGTCACTATCCCACACCGAAAACAACTCGCCTGTCATGATATCGAGGCCTGCATTACGAGCGCCGGCAACCCCCAAATTCTTTTCAAGGCGTATAAATCTTATTCTTGGATCTGTAAATGTTGTAGAAAATAATTCTTGAGTACCGTCTGTAGATGCATCGTCAACAACAATAATTTCTAAGTCACGATATGTCTGGTGAAGCATGCTTTCGATACATGCAGGAAGCAGTTTTTTTCGGTTGTACGTGGGTATGATAATGCTGACTTTCATATGCTTTTTCTTGAAAGAGCATGGACCACCGCATCGCGCAGCCATTTCATCCTACCCCACCAATGCGCAAAATAGCTTACAAAAACATACGACGCCGTTTTGTGCTCATAGCGATATTCAGGAACAAGCGTGCCGCCAAAACTCATTTTGTAATTTGAAATACCGGATTGGTCGGCACGAGCGTACGCTAGATCCACCCCATCATACCCTTCTCGTAAGGCATACTGTATCACTTCAAACATCACTCTTTTGCTTGCATAACCTACGGTAGCGTATGCTCCTTGGTTATCGACCACTTCCAGTCTTTTTGAGAAGATCGAATGTACGCGCAGCATAGGAGGCATAGCAACGCATGCCACGGCAGAGACCGGCTCCCCATGAAGACGCGCCCCAAAAATGATCAGCTCCTCGAAAGAGGTTTGTGGCATTGGCGGACGATGTTGCGCAAGCTCAAAATCTTTATATACCGCATACCATGCATGTTTATCCTTCACATCAACTATCGTCTCAAACGTCAGATCAGGCATACGAAACGTACGATTGATTTCATTGCGAGTTGTTTTATTAAACTGCTTTGTGATTTCTTCAATTGTCTTACCTTTTACCGGTACGATTGGGGTTGTTTTGGTCCTAGCCAGACGAAAGCCGGGCAAGTCGAGCTTTTCATACGAAAAAACCGTTGCCGTGTCGTACTTTTTTTGCGCAAGGGTATCCATTACCGTCTGATGCGTTTCAAACGCTATGCTGACGATCGTAAAGCCTAGTCTATTTTTCTCGGTCACCATATGAGCGAGGCCGTTCACAAATAAAGTAGAGCGATTTATCAAAAAAAGGCAGTATTCTGTACAGACGTTCTTTCCACTCAAGCGAAGATTTGTTTTGAAGACCTATTCTCGAACATATGTGCGCGCGCGAAAAGTACCGTCGAAAGTTGAAAAAATCAAGATATGTCGTTCGATACAACTGCAGCCCATCATAATCAGCGAATGGACCTTCAGTAAAACGGTGCAATTTTTTCAGATATGTCCGATTGTGCATATTACCTACGAACACGCCGTGCGGTTTCAATACGCGCGCTATTTCCCTGACTGCCGCGTATATATCAGGATGGACACACGAAAGACCATGGAAAGGAAAGAAGACGTAGTCGAAACTTGCATCTGGGAAAGATAATTTTGTGGCATCCATTTCTAAAACCACAACATCGCTTCCCTTCATTTTCTCTTTTGCGGCTTCGACCATACGTGGAACGTTGTCGATGGCGGTTATACGGTATCCCTTGGTTTCAAGATGCGGCAGTGTTCTACCTGCCCCGCACCCAAGAACAAGCATGTGCGCGTTCCTATTGGGGAAAAAACGATTAACCGCATTTTCTTCATCACTTCGCCAATAGTCAACTTCGTACGTTTGAACTTGCGAAGCAAATATGTCTTCATTTGCCATATTTCCGCAGTCTATCACGTATAGTGCGGAGTCGCCAATAGAGTGGGTGTATCATGAAATGCAATTTTGAAAGGGGTGTATCAGTCGAGATAATGATGCGCGGAATATTGAAAGGATCAATGAAGCCGACGTCGGTAATAATGCCCACCCCGCCAAACGCACCATCAAAATGCCGACTGGCAATGTCTCGCGCGGTGTTGTCAGAGTTTCCTTTGGGATAGCAGAGGAAGCGCGCTTCCATTCCCAATTTTTCTCTCAGCAATTTTTTCGACTGCCTGTATTCTTCCTCAACTTCTTCTGGAGAAAGGGCTGCAAGCGGGCGATGTGAGTGCGCATGACTTTCAAACCGTACGAGTCCTTCTTTCTCAATATGCGCCATGTCGTCCCAAGACATCACAGGAGCATCAGTGCCTTTTTGTGAAATAACTCCACCGACAAGTGCGGTCGGCACGAACATGGTTGCGGGAATGTTTAATTTTTTTAGTACAGGATACGCATCGGTTGCAAAATCCAAAAGCCCGTCGTCAAAGGTAATCACCGTAGCATTGCCCTGCATTTTTTTCTTACGTTTTAAAATATCAGCAAATGCCTCGAGTGTGAGCATCTCCCCGCGACTTTGAAAAAATCTAAGCTGCGCTTCAAACACTTCCGGCGTCACCGCGTAGCGATAGTTTTTTTGCGATACAGAGTGATAGGATAAAACAGCAATCATATGCGCTCGATATTTTTGTTATAAAAAACAACTAATCCATTTTCTACATGGGGCTGCGTGCCTGGTAGCAACTCCAAAAACGACTCCACGGTCCTTCCTTTTTCTGCTGTATGAATCTCACCAATTCCACATCGCACCCGTGTGAGTCCAGCTTGAAAAGATTCGAAGACTTCATATTCCGCCCCTTCTACGTCAAACTTAAGAATATCCAGTGTGGTTATAGACTGATTTTGTAAAATCGAATCAAGGCTCATAGTTTTTACTTGTATGGGAATATCATCTTTTGTTCGGCGAGCGAGCGATGAAGAGCAGTGCAGGAATGGATTTTGATAGAACGTGACCAAGTCATCGTCCCGAGCGCTCACCGCGACAGGAAGAATCGTTATATGGTCAGCAAACCATGCACAATTGAGCCTCAGTTGGTCTATGTTTCGTGGATCTGCCTCAACGGAAACAATACGTGCATCGGGATACATGATGTGAAAGTATACAACCGTCGTTCCTATATTACTTCCCAAATCAACAATAGT
>CAZDRD010000028.1:0-7180 GCA_964507945.1 uncultured Candidatus Saccharibacteria bacterium | reverse complement strand
CTTGCGGGACGTCACGGCAACAAAGGCGTCATTTCGCGCATTTTGCCCGAAGAAGACATGCCCTTTACCGAAGACGGTCGTCCGGTTGATGTCATCCTCACGCCACTGGGCGTGCCAAGCCGCATGAACTTGGGGCAGATTCTCGAACTTCACTTGGGGCTTGCTGCCCACACGCTTGGCTATCAGGCCATCTGTCCGCCCTTTACCGGAGCGACCGAAGAAGAAATAAAAGCCGAACTGAAAGAAGCCGGATTTCCCGAGAGCGGCAAGGTCAAGATGTTTGATGGTCGCACTGGCGAGCAATTCGATCAGGACATCGCGATCGGCTACATGTACATATTCAAACTGCATCACATGGTCGAAGACAAGATCCACATGCGCAGTATCGGTCCGTATTCTCTCATCACGCAGCAGCCTTTGGGCGGTAAGGCACAGAACGGCGGTCAACGATTCGGAGAAATGGAAGTCTGGGCGCTCCTCGGTTATGGTGCCGCATATACGCTGCGCGAGATGCTCACGATCAAGTCCGACGATATTCAGGGACGCTCGGCTGCATTCGATGCGATCGTCAAGGGCGGCAGGATCGGTCACCTGCATACGCCTGCGGCATTCAATGTGCTTTTGCATCATCTGCGCGCACTCGCGCTCGATGTAGAACTTATTAAGGACTCGGAAGAACAATAAAAATATATGCCAAGAAAAAATCTTTCGGACATCAATGATTTCGACTCAGTATCGCTGAGGCTCGCGAGCCCCGAGCGTATTCGCGAATGGTCATATGGCGAAGTGACCAAGCCCGAGACCATCAACTATCGGACGCAGCGTGCCGAGAAAAACGGTCTCTTCGACGAAAAAATCTTCGGCCCCACGCGCGACTACGAATGCTTCTGCGGCAAGTACAAGGGTATCCGCTATAAAGGCATCGTCTGCGATCGCTGTGGCGTCGAGATCACGCGCAATATCGTCCGGCGCGAACGAATGGGGCATATCGAACTTGCGTCACCGGTCTCTCATATCTGGTTTTTGCGTGGCATCCCCTCGCGTATCGCGATGCTCCTCGGACTTTCGGTCGCTGATATCGAAAAGGTCATCTACTTTGCGGGTTACATCGTCACCAAGGTGGACGATATGGAACGCGCACGCATCTTGCGCGATATCGATACCGAATTTAAAGCAAAATCTAAACTCATCGAGAACGAAACCGAAAAGAAAAAATTGAAAGACCTCTTGACTGCGGCAAAACAGGAAGTGGAGCGTCTGGCCGAGGGCGTCGTGCTCGATGAGGCGACGTACCATAAATATTCCGTCCGTTACAGCACGCTCTTTGAAGCGGCGATCGGTGGCGAGGCGGTCTATGAACTTTTTAAAAATTTGGATCTTGAGTCGTTGCGTGACACGCTCACCGAACAACGTGACAAAGCAGGTGCGGCTGAGCGCGCCAAGATCAATCGCCGCTTGGCACTGGTCGCTTCGATGCTGCGCGCCGGCGTGCGCCCCGAATGGATGTTCATAAGCGCGCTCCCCGTATCGCCCCCCGCACTTCGTCCGATGGTGGCCCTTGAAGGAGGTCGTCATGCGTCAAGCGATCTCAACGACCTGTACCGTCGCGTCATCAATCGCAACAATCGTCTCAAAAAACTCATCGAGATCAAAGCTCCCGAAGTGATCCTCCGCAACGAAAAGCGCATTTTGCAGGAGGCGGTTGATGCGCTCATCGACAACTCGATCCGTCACGGCAATTCTGTCTTTTCCGCGATGAGTCAGGCGCAGCGCAGGCCGCTCAAGTCGCTTTCCGATTATCTCAAAGGCAAGCAGGGGTATTTCCGCCAGAATCTCCTCGGCAAGCGCGTCGACTATTCTGGCCGCTCGGTGATCGTCGTCGGTCCGGAGCTCAAGCTCGATCAATGCGGTTTGCCGAAGCATATGGCTTTGGAACTTTTCCGTCCGTTCGTCATTTCCAAACTTCTGGAAATGGAACTCGCGTACAACATTCGCGGCGCGGGACGTCTGATCGAAGAAGGTATTCCCGAAGTGTGGGCGATCCTCGAAGAAGTCATCAAGGACAAACATGTGATGCTCAACCGCGCGCCGACCTTGCATAGGCAGGGCATCCAGGCGTTTCGTCCGGTGCTTATCGAAGGCAATGCCATCCAGATCCATCCGCTCGTGTGTCCCGCATTCAACGCGGACTTCGACGGCGACCAGATGGCTGTGCACGTACCGCTTTCAAAAGAAGCGCAGCTTGAGGCACGCATGATCATGTCGGCGAACAAAAACATTCTCAAGCCGGGCAGCGGTTCGCCGGTCGTCGCTATGACGCAGGATATCGTGCTGGGCTGCTACTGGATGACCAAGATCGTCGAGGGCACCAAGGGTGAAGGCAAATATTTCGCTACTCCCAACGAAGCGATCAGCGCCTACGACTACGGCATCGTCGGCTTTCGGGCAAAGATCAAAGTGCTCGGCACTGATTCTCCCAAGTACGCGGGGTTTGAAGGTAAGGTGTTTGAAACATCCGTTGGACGCCTACTCTTCAACAGCGTTCTGCCGAAAGACTACGCATACATCAACGAAGAGATGAAGAAATCATCGCTCGTCAGACTCGTGGACAATCTCATCGAACGCTACGGCCTCGACCGCATTCCGGACATCGTGGATAAGGTCAAGAAATTCGGCTTCACGTACTCGACCAAGTCCGGCGTGACGTGGTCCATTGACGACCTTGTGACGCCTGTGCGCAAAAAAGAGATCGTCGAAGAGGCGAAACGCAAGCAAAACGAGATCTTCTCGCAGTTCAACGATGGTCTCTTGTCGCGCGACGAGCGCAAGCGCCTCATCATCGAGATCTGGCACAAGGCAAAAAGCGAGATCGAAAGCCTTATCCCCGACACCATGAATCCATTGGGTTCCGTGCATGACCTCGTGATCTCCGGTGCGCGTGGTTCGATGGGACAGCTCACGCAGATGGCCGGTATGAAAGGACTCATTCAAAATACGCAACGCGAGACGATCGAATTCCCGATCATCGCTTCGTACAAGGAGGGGCTCACGCCGATCGAGTATTTCGTGACGACTCACGGATCACGTTCGGGTCTTGCCGACACCGCACTCAACACCGCACGTGCCGGTTATCTCACACGCCGTCTCTTTGACGTGGCGCAAGATGCCATCATCACGGGCGAGGATTGTGGTACCAAAGACGGTATCATCATCGGACGTGAAAGCGCGCTTGGTCTTGAGGTGGACATGGCAAAGAACATCCGTGGCCGTTATCTCGCAAAAGACATCAATGACGGAAACGGCAACGTGCTGTTCAAGAAAAATCATTTCGTCTCTGCTGATGATGCGCGAGCCGTACAGGAAGCGGGCATCACCTCGGTCACCGTGCGTTCTCCCATGACGTGTCAGTCGCTTCATGGCATCTGTCGCCAGTGTTACGGTGCCGACATCACGAATTGGCAGCCGGTGGGCCTCGGTGAGGCGGTGGGTACTATCGCCGCACAAGCGATCGGCGAGCCCGGTACGCAGCTTACGATGAATACTAAGCACGCCGGAGGCGCGGCAGCCGTCGGTGGCGACGTGGTCCAGGGTCTGCCACGCGTGGAAGAAGTCTTCGAGCGTCGCGCGCCCAAAAACCCCGCAATACTTTCGACCATCACGGGTGTCGTCACCGACATCAAAGAACAAGGACGTGAAAAGACGATCGTCATCACGCCCGAGCTTGGACAGACCAAGGGCAACAAGAGCGTCGAATTTGTCGTCGCGTATCCGCGCATGAGTATCGTCAATGTCGGACAAAAGGTGGACAAAGGCAGCTTCCTCTCCGATGGTTCCGCCGACCTTTCCGAACTCTACAAATATGGCGGCAAGGAAAAGACGCAGGAATACATCATTCATGCCGCAAGCAAGATCTATGAACTCCAAGGTGTGACGATTGCCCGCAAGCACATCGAGATCATCATCAAGCAGATGTTCAGCCGTCGCAAGATCAAGAATGCCGGCGATACCAAACTGCTTGCTGGGGACGTCGTGGAGGAATGGGAACTCAATCGTGAAAATGATCGTATAAAAGAAAGTGGTGGCGAACTCGCTACAGCCGAAACGCACCTTCTGGGCATCACGGAAGTATCGGTCTTGCGCAAGAGTTTCCTCTCGGCGGCTTCGTTCCAAAATACGACCAAGGTACTTATCGCTTCTGCGGTGCGTGGCAACATCGACCGTCTCAGGGGTCTGAAGGAGAACGTCATTATCGGTCGTCTTATTCCCGCCGGTACGGGCTTTCCAGGCAGCCCCAAATATGCCCTCATCGAAGAGCTTCGTGCGCAGGAAGCGGCAGAGCTCGCGCAGGACGATAATGCGCCGGCCTACGATGTCAGTGAGGCGGGCGGCGTGACGATCATTGCCGACGAAACCGAACAGACCGCATAGCGTGCGAGGACGTGTTGGCGAAGCGGTTACATTGTTTTAAACCATGTACCGCACAGCCCTGTGTCACTGACTTTGTTTTCGCCATGTCAACCACCGTTGAACAGATCAAGGAAAGACTCAACATCGTGGATGTGGTAGGACAGTATGTGAAATTGACCAAAGCCGGAAAGAACTACAAAGGCCTGTCTCCATTCAAAAAAGAAAAAACCCCGTCATTTTACGTATCGCCTGACCGGGGCATGTATTATTGCTTCTCGACGGGCAAGGGCGGCGACGCATTTACCTTCGTAGAAGAGATGGAAGGCTTGGACTTTCGTGGTGCCCTGAAAGTGCTTTCCGAGCGTGCGGGCGTTGAATTGCGCGAGGAACCCAAAGCCGCACGCGACGAACGTGAGCGCATGTATCGGGCGCTTGGGGACGCCACCGAGTTCTTTGAAAAAAATCTTGAAGAACATAAAGAAGCGCGGACGTATCTTGCGTCGCGAGGACTCGATCAACATACGATGCAAAAATTCCGCATCGGTTTTGCGGCAGACGACTGGAGTACGCTTCACGATCATCTGCGAAAGCGAGGATACGCCGACCGCGAACTCGAACGTGTCGGACTCGTCAAGCGTGGCGAGAAGGGAAGATACTACGATCGTTTCCGCTGCCGCATCATGTTCCCGATTTTCGATAGTGCCGGTCGCGTCGTCGCGTTTTCAGGACGTATATTTGGTAGTGCGGCCGATGACCCCGCAAATGCCAAATACCTCAACTCGCCCGAGACCCCGCTGTTTGACAAGTCGCGCATTCTCTATGGCTATGATCGGGCAAAGAACACGATCAGAAAATACAACTTCGCGATCATCGTCGAAGGTCAGATGGATCTCGTGATGTCGCATCAAGCAGGCTACACCAACACCGTCGCTGCGTCGGGTACGGGACTGACGCAAACCCATCTTGAACAGCTTGCGCGCATTTCGCCCAATGTCGTCATGGCATTTGATGGCGATAGCGCGGGCATACGCTCGGCTTCCCGCGCAGCGACGCTTGCGATTGGCATGGGTATGGAAGTGAAAGTGGCGGCACTTCCCAAAGGGCACGACCCCGCAGACCTCATCAAAGCAGATCCGGACTTATGGCGCGCTGCGATCCGCGAAGCAAAACTGATCGTGGATTTTTCACTTGAAATTATCGCCGCTGAGACCAAGGAGCCGCGTCAGCGCATGGTGCGCGTGCGCAGCGAGACATTGCCGTTTATCACCCATATGCAAAACCGCATGGACCAAGCATTTTTTGTCGGAAAGATCGCGCAATGGCTCAACATAAAAGAAGAACCGATCTGGGAAGAGGTGACGAAACTCGCAACGCAAAGCGCTCCGCACGATCCACGAAAACCCACTGAGCCGGTTCTACACAAGCGTGAACTTCGTACACGGAGAGAGTATCTGGAACGTTTGATTGCCGGACTCTTTCTGTTTGCGCAAGAATCGAACGAAGGCGCGATGCGCGATCATATCGCTACCGAATATGCCCGCATCAGTGGCAAGGGGTTGCATGAACAAGCCCGCATCTATGAAAACGAACGCGCGGCGCTCATTTTTGAAGTCGAACTCGCATTTGATGACGACAAAAAAGAGAAGGTCAAAGACCTGTTGCGCGAATTCGAATACGAATGGCTTGCGCACCAACTCGAAGAACTTTCACAGGAGCTCAAAGCGGCAGAGATAGGCGGTCAGGATGGTCGCGTGGCGGAGCTTCTCAATATTATTAAAGAAAAGAGCATGGGCAAAAATAACCTTGGACGAAAAGCCTAAATTTTGTTAAAGTAATCTTCAATATATTCTATGAAAAATAAAACTACCTCCAAGAAGACAAAAAAAACCGCTTCCAAAAAAGCGGCTGTCTCTCGTGCTCGCAAGGTGACCAAGCCCGCTTCCAAGGCCGTTAAAAAATCGGTCAAGCGAAAAGCCCCTCAGTCCAAAGGAAAAGGTGGCAAGCGGCCCATAGAACAAAAGAAGGCAAAAGTCGCTGTGACAAAGACCAAGAAAGACTCTGTCTTGACGGGGACAGAGGATTCGAAAGTGGACCGCCTGCTCGTCAAGGGTCGCGAGCGCGGGTATGTCACCTACGATGAGATCCTCAAAGAATTTCCCAAGATCGAAGACGATATCATTTTTCTCGAAGAGTTATACGAAAAATTCAACACCGCGAGCATCGATATCCTCGAAGGCGGCAACATCCTCAGTGACGAGTCCGTCGAGGACCTGCTCGACAAGAAAAATGCCTATCGTCGTGGTGATTCATCATATGATTCGATACAGATGTATCTGCGTGAGATCGGTCAGTACCCGCTTTTGACGACCCCCGAAGAACGCGCACTTGCAAAGCGCGTGATGGAAGGGGAGGAGGAGGCAAAAAATCTCCTTGCCCGCGCGAACCTGCGCCTCGTGGTTTCCATTGCAAAAAAATACATCGGCCGCTCCCCAGACCTGACGCTCCTTGATCTCATCCAAGAGGGCAATATCGGTCTTTTCAAAGCGGTGGATAAATTCGATTATACCAAAGGCTATAAATTTTCGACCTACGCGACATGGTGGATTCGTCAGGCGATCACGCGCGCGCTTGCCGACCAGAGCCGCACGATCCGCATCCCTGTCCACATGGTAGAGACCATCGCTAAATACAAACAAGTTTTCCGACGGCTCGCGCAGGATTTCGGACGCGATCCACTGCCCGAAGAAATCGCTATCGAAATGGGTGTCGAGAC
>CAZDRD010000027.1:0-7548 GCA_964507945.1 uncultured Candidatus Saccharibacteria bacterium | reverse complement strand
CCTGCAGCGTATCTTCATACGCATGTCCGACATGGAGCGTTCCCGTCACATTGGGCGGGGGGAGGACTATGGAGAAAGGTGGGGCGTTGGGCTTGGTGACGCCTTTTTCGATACATGTGTCGGGATTGAAGTATCCCGCGCTCTCCCATGCGGCATAGACACGGTTTTCTACCGAGGTCGAATCGTATGGTTTGAGAAATTTTTCATCCATGCGCAGATACTAACACATTGACGTGCAGAGGGCTATTTGCTATAAACACAAAAACAGCAGCATATTTTGCAGCCAGTGATAGCAGTTCTGTAACACCATTGTTGATACTATTCAGATCCGAGAAGGACGCCCATCCGACAGCAGTTATATGCTGGTTTCCCCTATGGGTGGACGTCCTTCCCGTACCTGATACACAAGTCATCACACGCACACACTCTCTTTAATTTTTGAAAAATAGGTTTGACAAGATCATCCTATTATATCACGGAGACGTGACACTTATCCACACCTATCCCTTCGTTATATACCTGAAGCGTAGTCGCCTGGCAGGGAGCGGAGGGTATATAACGAAGGGATAGGTGTCTACTTATCCACAGAAGACAGTCTTTGACTGATTTTACAACGAGATGTTATCATAAAATAACCACGCTCTCCGTGTGGTGGGGAAACCGGCAGATGTGTTATGCACAACGTCTGTTTATCTTTCTTCACCCATCAGTCTCACTTCTTCGCAGCATTTCGCAGCGCCTCTGCTTCCGTTTGAGGCGTTTTTTGTTTTTTATTTCTTTTGTTTCGTTCACTTTGCATCATGTGATGCGCTGCTCTTCATAAAAAATTTCGCTCACTTACCTCACGATAGAAGTAAAGAGGGAGTGTGGTTCACGCGCGAGTACTCAACTCGAGTGACTTTTGAGTATTTGCGCGTGAACAGACAGTTCACAATTAAAGGTCGAACCTCCCTGCAAGGTGAGGACATTGCATCCATGATGATATGACATTCTTCCGAACGTCTTACGGAAAGGAGGAACATCATCTCTGATTTATCCGAATTACTTAATTCTTATTCTTAACGATATGATTACACGAAAACAGTTTGCAGGTAAGTTCGTGGCGCTCACGGTACTTCCCGCACTTTCACTCGGCGTATTTGCGGCTCCTACGTTTGCGTATGTGCCTGCTGCGTCCGGTGATGTTACTACGGTTGTAGTAAGCAATTCAAATAATGCAGCAGTTACCAATGTTGTCAGCTCTTCAGCCAATACCGGTTACAATGTTGCAAACGGCGGTAAGGGTGGCAAAGGCGGCAGTGCCGTCAACAGCGATACCTCCGCAGGCAAAGGCGGCAGTGCTGACGCTAATGCAGATTCCGGCAATGGTGGTGATGCAAAAGGTTCCCAGGGTATCGTCGTAGGCGGCGACAGTGGTTCCGCTGATGCGCTTGGGGTCGCTGGCAATGGCGGTTCCGCTGTGGCGCTCAGCACCGGTGGTGCAGGCGGCCAGGGCGGCGAAGGCGGTGTTATTCAGACCGGCGATGCTTCCTCGCTTGTCGCTATCCAGAATGATATCAATTCAAACGACACTGATGTAGAGGTATCAGACGATTGCGGCTGCGATCGCTACAATGAAAAATACGAGAGCGCAGACAGCTATGCGGCGCAAGAGGGCTCTTTCTCGCTCGACAAGGAGTCATCAAGCCATAAAAGCGAAGACGGTCATAAGTATGGCCGTGGTTCCGATTCAGATAGCTATGACGCATTGAGTCTCGACAAGGAACATGCTTCTGCCGAAGAAAATCATTGGGAGAAGTATTCAAAGACCTATGTTCCCGTCACAACCACGGTTGTTGCGGCCAACGAGAACAATGCACAGGTTGCAAACATCGTTGCATCTGACGCGAACACCGGCGCCAATGTCGCTGACGGTAACAATGGTGGCAAAGGCGGTAGCGCCGTCAACAGCGATACCTCCGCAGGCAAAGGCGGCAGTGCTGACGCTAATGCAGATTCCGGCAATGGTGGTGATGCATACAGCAGCCTCTTGGCGCGCTTTAGCTTCGGTCATCGCAGCCATCACAGCAGCGATAACGATCCTATCGGCGGCGTGAGCGGCAACGCAAGCGCGGCTGCAGTTGCAGGCAACGGCGGTGACGCTGCTGCTGCAAGCGAAGGTGGCAAGGGCGGCAATGGTGGCGCAGGTGGCGTGATCGTCACCGGCTACTCAGAGTCAGCAAACGCGATCATAACCGTTGCGAATCGCAACGTAACGCGTATCAAGCGATAAACCGCTTCTGGAGGAGATCTTTGAAAAAGATCTCCCTTCCAGTAAGATCTCAATATGCTTGAGGTCTTACGGAGGGTTATGAAGTACTTTCACACATCCATTATTCTGCTGGTACTGTTGAGTATGCCGGCCATTTCGCGCGGTGCAGGCTCAAGTGTAGTCAACATCGTCTCTGTAACAAGCAACAGCGGCTCGGTGCATGTCGAGAGTGTCGCTGGCGCTGACGGACAGAGCGTTTCATCGAGCGCCAAGGGAGCCGATGGGGCAGATGGCGCAAACGGTACGGTCATACAGAAAAATAATTCTGGCAACAGTTCGGCGCGTGTCGACGTACACACCGAGATAAACGGCGTCACGGTCGAAGATACGCATACTACCGTCAGAAACGGTGATGCGCCGTACGAGCGTAGCAACGTCTACGAAAACAATGGAACACGTGTCGAAACGCATATCAACGCTTCGACGGACGGTGGGCAAGCTGCCGCGGACGTATCGTCTGCTCGCACCACGCACGTCAAAAGTGAAATAGAGCGACGCGTGGATGACACCAAGCAGAAAGCACAGGAAGTGGAAGATCTTCACGACAAGCGTGAGAGTGAGGTCGCACCTATTACCAGTCAGTACATTTCAGAAGGGACGGATACGTCTGTCACTGCAGCAGAGGTCAGCGGGTCTGAAAAGTCTACCCCTGCATCGCCGATGCACCGTGCAGTTGAGCAGTTACACCGCATTCTTTCTGGCATCTTTACCTATGTTAGCAATATTTTCGCGTAAGCACCGGAACGCATTCTGGCAATTCACGGGCCTAGCGCTTATCGCTTCGTTGGTTTTCTTTGGAGGGCCGGCAGCGGTATTGGCGCAAACGGCAACCAGTAGCACCACGACCGATCAGGTTACGGGACAGGAGGGTATCACCGATACAGCGAGCACGACTGATACCGCCAGCACGTCGAGTGTGGTTTCAGTCGGTGACGATGGGACAAGTACCAGCACCGTTGAGAATGGTCAGGCTACTTCTACCCAAAGCGCCACATCGAGCGACAGCATTCCTGCATTTGTGGATACGGGAGACGCTTCTTCGAGCGTATCGACGATCGGCATCACCAATACCGGCCTGACGCAGACGGGCTCTTCATCGGCATCCACGACCGTAGCAAATGACAGTACGCTTGCGGCATCCACGACCGCGTCCTCAACCGCGCAAACCGGTTCAAATGGGGCGTCCGACAGCGATGGTGCGGGCATCAAGACCGGCAATGCCAATTCATTCGGGGCGCTCATTTCGCTCTTCAATATCGTCGTTACCAACTCCGCAGGACAGCTCATTTTCCTTCAAAATCCGCTTGGAGGCATTGACCTCACCAGTCAGATCATGGGCGCATTTAGCAACGGAAACGGCAGTACTACCGGTACGAGCACATGTACGCTCATGTCGTGTGACAGCCCGTACGGTGCGCTCAGTACCGTGACCACGGGCACTGCTGATATCACCAATACGCTCCTAGTGCGTTCAGGCACGGGACTCAACGCGGTCGAGAGTACCGATGGGCCGGCGCTTGTCGAGAGCGGCAATGCAAGCGCGTTTGGCAGCATCGTCAATATCGGCAACTTGCAGATCATCGACTCGCGCTACTTGGTCATCTTGCTCAACAACATCGGCGATCTCATTGGCGATATCGTGTTGCCGACCGCCGATTTCTTTACGTCGCTCTCAACGAGCGCGCTGCTTTCGGGCGATCAGAGTATTGTGACAGACAACACCGCTCTAGTGACCAACAACGCGCTCTCGACTGCCGACACGGGCCTCAATGCGGCCACTGGCACGCAAAGCGCCACGATCGAAAGCGGGCAGGCAAACTCAGGCGTTGACCTGCACAATTTCATCAACCAAAACTCGCTCGGAGGCCGTCCGGTCTGCTTTATCGTGAGTGTTGGAGGAACGTGGGACGGCAAAGTAATCGGCCTTCCCAAAAACTTCTCAGAGGAAAGCACTCCCTTCGGTAAGATCGTCTGTGGTTCGGGCACTGCGTCGAGTACGAAAGTCACGTCGTCGCTCAATACATCCACGACCAACTATGCAAAAATCCTCAATAACGCGATCGTCGAAGCGACTACCGGCAGCAATAGTGCGTCGGGTACGATCGCCAAGATCAAGACCGGCAATGCCGATGCATTTTTGCAGATTCTCAATCTCGTCAACCAAAATATTGTCGGCACTGATTGGGTGTTTGCGTTGTTTACCATTTCCGGCGACTGGAAAGGCGACCTCATGTTTGGCAGCAGGGCGTTCTGGGATGCGGTCAACGCACAGATGGCGGTCATAAACGGTCAAGGCAGCAGCGCACTTCGGTTGGGCCCGGCACAGGTGAGCATTGAAAAACAGGTCAATCCATCCGAGATCACCGCGTCAAGTACGGTGGGCTACACGATAAAGATCAAAAACACCGGCGATCCGGTCTATCACGCGAAACTTGTAGACACCATCTACGATCCCAACCATAAACCCATACATCGACAAGTCTGGGACCTCGATACAGTAGGTCAGCATGAAGAGATCGGTCTCAGCTACACGGTGGTCTTTGCTGCAAGCAGCACGCCGGGCGTGTATACCAACGAAGCATACCTCGACGGCTATGACCAGAATCCGGACATAGCGCACAATCTCGGTCGTCGGCTCAATTCTCCGATTGCCAAAGCGACGCTGACCATTGAAGGCGCGCCGCAGCAACCACTGATAGCGCGCAGCGAAGAGGTCTGTGAACCATATATCCAGAGCTATATCAAGTACGGGCAGGCGAATGATCCTGCCGATGTCATGAGATTGCAACACTTCTTCCTTGAGCGAGGTTCATCGAACGTCAAGCTCACTGGCCTCTATGATGCAGCGACTCGCGATGCGGTCACACTCTTCCAAGAAGAACATGCAAATGACATCCTTGCACCGTGGGGTATCGAGTCAGCGACGGGGTATGTCTACTACACGACCCAGCGCGCGATTAACGAAGCCTATTGCGCAGGCGAACGAACATTTGACTATTCACCTGAACAAGAGCAGGAGATAGAGCGGTATCGTGCCTCTCTTGAAATGCGGCGCTTGCAGGGCGAAGTAGTGCCTCAAGAAGAGATCAACAACCGAGTGGGACGGGCAAATACGGGCGATACACGCCTCGCTTCGGGTGATGATGATACATCATCTGACGCAAGCGTTGAGGCCACCAATGCGATTGCTCAAACGGAACCAGAAAGCGTATCGCAGACTGCTGCAGCCGTGCAGGCCGTCAGTTCGGCAACGACGAGCGTCTTCAACAAAATCCGTTCGATGATCGGCTCGATCTTTGGGCGCTAAAAGCAAACGTTCGTCTTCAACAAAAAGCACGCTCAACGCGTGCTTTTTGTGTATCAGGAAGAAATAGTTATCTCATTTTTAAACCGCCTTCTGCACGGATCGTAACATGATCAAGTGCCAAGTCGCTTTGTTCGAGTGCGCGAAAATAGCCGGCCATGCCGATCATGATCGCGTTGTCGGTCGCAAGTTCGGGTGATGGCAAAAAGAGTGTCACTTTAGGAAAGTGTTCTCGGATCATGATCTCAAGACGCTTTCTGATCGTCGCATTTGCCGAAACACCACCGCCTATGACGAAACTGCGTACATTGTGAAGGGTGAGCGCACGCTTACTTTTTTCGACGATCACGTCCGCGACGGCATCTTCAAATTCTAAAGCGATACGGCCCTTCTGGTATTCGGTAAGCTCGGGAAGTGAGCGCACAAAATACAGCACTGCGGTTTTGAGTCCTGAAAAGGAAAAGTCCAGGTCAGGAGACTTGAGCATCGGTCGTGGAAATGAAAGCGGTATCGTAGACTCACCCGGCACGACACGATAGGCATTGCGACGTGCCTTTTCCGCGAGGCGATCTATGTGGAGCCCGCCAGGGTAGGGCAGATCAAGCAGGCGTGCAACTTTGTCGAATGCTTCGCCGACAGCGTCATCGCGTGTGCCGCCCACGGTTGTAAAATGCATCCAATCGTTTGCAAGAGCAAATTCGGTATGTCCGCCGGATATGAGGAGTCCCAAGAGCGGTAGGAGTGTATGCTTCATGGTATACACGTCACCGCTTGTTTTTTCGGTAAGCGATGCGACGAGGTGGCCTTCCAAGTGGTTGCTCGGTACCAGCGGTACTTCCCATGCCAGAGAAAGCGCTTTTGCGAAATTGACGCCGACCCACAGCGCAGGCTCAAGACCCGGCCCTTGTGTCACCACGATCGCGTCTATTGCAGGCTTGCCCGTACGAGAGACGAAGTCCAGAAAAAGTTCGGCGAGCGTTGCCTCGCGCTCCAAGAGCGACGACAGTTCTTTTTTCAAATGCTCCGAGATAAGCATCTTTTTTTCGACATACATGCCGGCTTGTTTGAGCGCAGCCTCAAGGAGTGGCAGGACGTTGCGTGCGTGTTCCCGCTTGGCGAGGTTTGGGTACACGCCACCGTAGGGAGCGTGTAAGTGTGCCTGCGAAAAGAGAGCATTACCCAATACCACAAACTGAGCGTCGCCAAATTCGCCAGTCGCGTCCAGAACGCTCACCGCAGTCTCATCGCAGCTTGTTTCTATGGAAAGGATCTTCATGTGTTCTATTGTATGCTAAAAAGTTCTTTAGTACAAAACAAAAACCGCCTCGCGTGGGGCGGTTTTCAAGGTACCGATTTGATTAGCATGTTTACACTACATGTTCGGTAAGATTGTCTAGTTCGTTCCAAATTTTCCACAGAGCATCATTTTCGGAGTATCCATACTTCTTTAGAAATTTTGATGCTACCATTGTACTTACGGGTCTCGGTGGAGGAAGTTCTTTTCCGAATCCTCCTGAACTGGTGTATACAGCAAAAGCAACACCACGAGCGATTTTTACTAACTTTAGCCCATCTCCGTCTATGATTAACGTGAAAGGGAAAAGTTTGCCACCAGATCGTGACTTTCCTGGGTGTTTATATGTCTGGTCTCCAAGTTCAATAAAGGTTCCTGTGGCAGCAAGTAATTCCATTGCTGCATGACCGGCCGGGCTTTCTAAAAATGTTTCTAATATCTGGTGACGGGGGAGTTTCCAGATAGATTCATGAGAGACTCCCTCTTTGTTGTTATAGTGCTTTGCGGCAGCTATCCATCGGTCCATATCTGCACTCCTTTCTTTAGGGGAGAATACGTAAGATATAAGACTTTGTCAAATTTGCTTTTGTGCGCGGTAAGGGATTCGAACCCCTGGCCTTCCCCACGTCAAGGGGACGC
>CAZDRD010000026.1:4360-7596 GCA_964507945.1 uncultured Candidatus Saccharibacteria bacterium | reverse complement strand
TTAACCCATCTCTGGGCGACAATGGTTACTATGAAGACCGTGTTGATCATTGTGGCGGTATTGGCGTTTGGCGGTGGAGCATATTATGTATATACCCGCCTGACAGCGGAGCCATCGTACGATGTGGTACGCGTTACTCGGGGACCCATCATCCAGGAAGTCTCGGCAAATGGAAGCGTGAAAGCGCCCAATAAAGTGGATCTCCATTTTAAAGATCGCGGCAAACTTGCCCGGTTGTCGGTCGCGGTCGGTGCGAGCGTGCGTGCCGGAGATGTCGTTGCCACACAAGACACCACGCAGCTCGATGCACAGGTAAGGGAAGCGCAGGCGAGCATCGAGATAGAAAAAACAAAACTCGAACAGCTTCTGGCGGGCTCGTCCGCGGAAGCTGTTGCCGCAGCGCAAGCCAATCTCAACACCGCACGCGATGAGCTCAAGAACGCGATCCGCGACGCTTACACAAAAGCCGACGATGCAGTGCGCAACCGCGCCGACAAACTTTTCAAAAACCCCAAAACATCGTCTGCTTCATTTGGCATAACCTTTACCAGTGGCGGCACGCATTATGCCATTACCACATCGGACAATGAGTTACGTTTCAAGATCAACAGCGGGCGGGTGGCTGTCGAGAAAGTGCTCGACGATTGGAGTAATCCCGAGCGTCCCACCGGAGATGATGCAAAAAAAGTCGAGCAAGATCTCGCGACCATCGAGGATATGTTCTACAGTATCGGCCTTGCGATCAACAATCTTTCTGCGGCGGACACGGATGCCAATGCCGTATATGAAAATTTCAAAAGCAGCGTTTCTACCGCTCGTACGAATGTGAGTGCGGCGCGTTCGGGTGTGGTGGTAGCACGAGCGAGGCTTATTGAAGCAGAAAGGGCGCTCGAACAAGAGCAAGCGCCTATTCGCACCACCGACATCGCGCTCCACCAAGCGCAGATCAAACAAGCCGAAGCGACACTTGCGCGTGTGGAGGCACTTATCGATGATACGGTGTTGACCGCCCCCACCTCCGGTATCGTCACTGCAACGGACGGCGAGGTCGGAGAAATCGTCGGTTCGGATGCGACGATCGCGTCGATCATGACCGGGGCGCCTGAAATACAGGCCGATCTCTCGGAAACAAATGTCGCGCACGTAAACGTAGGACAATCGGTTCGGATCACGCTCGATTCATTTCCTGGTAGTCTTTCATGGGAAGGAAAAGTGACAGAGATTGATCCGGCAGGCACTTCTGTCGGCGGAAATGTCTACTACAAAACGAAGATCGTCTTTGCCGAACCGGACGAGCGGGTCAAGGTGGGAATGACCGCAAACGTCTATATAGAAATCGCCTCGCGCGAAAATGCGCTTCTCGTTCCCGTCAGTGCCATAAAAACCGAAGGTGACACACACGTGGCGCAGGTGCTGCGAAATGGAGAGGTCGCATCCGTGCCGGTTGCGGTTGGCATCGAAAGCAAAGGTATGGTGGAAATCATCGGGGGCCTTGCGGAGGGAGAGCAAGTGGTTCTATCGCTCAAGTGAAAGCACTATCATGACCGACATAAGAACGGCGTTCCTTATCGCCTACAAATCGATCTTGAGGGGCAATAAGTCAACGCTCGGACTTCTGATCTTTATCCTGTCGCTCTCGTTTCTCAACATGATGTTCATTTCCGGCATCCTGTTCGGGCTCCAGAGCTTGATGACGGGCAGCATCATCAATGTCTGGACCTCGCATATCATCGTGACACCCCAGCAGGAGCCGACCATCAAAGAGTTCATTGAAAACCAAAACGAAGTACGCGCGCGCATAGAAACCATCCCGGGGGTGATCGCGACCGCGCGGCGCTATTCGCTTTCGGGGTCCATCGTGTATGACAAAGATAAAAACGGCGAGTTCAAGACGATATCGGGCGTGATAAGCGGCATCGATCCTCAAGAAGAAGGGCGGGTCCTGACCTTGGCCGACGTGCTCTCCGCTGGCGAATTTTTGGACGACGGTGATCGCGACCAGATCGTCATAAGCTCGGCAAGCGCCGGCGGCTATGGCATCCCGGCTCCAGCCGACCTCGGGGGCGCTCGGGTCGGAGACAAGGTGCGAGTCACCTATGCAAACGGCATTATGCGCACCTACACGATCAAAGGGATCTACGACGACACCATGGGGATTTTCGAAACATTCGTCACTGCCAAAGAAGCCGAGTCCGTGATGTCGGTCTACAACAGCGCTTCAAAAATCCTCGTAAAAACCGATCTTGAAAAAGCTCCCATCAAGCAGTACGAAGAAAAAATACAATCGCTGGCCCCGAATCTCGAGGTGAAAAATTACACCGACATCATCGGCGCTTTCGCCTCGTTCCTCGATGCACTCAATCTCATCTCATTTATCGTAAGCGCGATCAGCGTACTGGTCGCGGCCATCACCATTTTCGTTTTGATTTACGTCAATGCCATCAACAAGCGTCGCCAGATCGGCATTTTGCGCGCGATCGGTATCAAGCACAACATCATCATACTTTCGTATGTCTTCCAGTCGTTCTTTTATGCTTTGTGTGGTGTCATCATCGG
The DNA here is from genome assembly GCA_964507945.1 of uncultured Candidatus Saccharibacteria bacterium. GTDB lineage: Bacteria > Patescibacteriota > Minisyncoccia > Phycocordibacterales > UBA12088 > CAZDRD01. The sequence goes on along the minus strand of CAZDRD010000026.1, from coordinate 5,040 downwards.
GGCGCTGTTGGTATTTCTCATTTTGACGCCGCTTTTGAACCAGTACCCAATCGATGTCGCATTCGGCGGCTTGTCGCTGGTGCATAGCAGTACCGCCGTGGCGATCGGCATCATAAGCCTCATGGTCACGGGACTGATCGCCGGCTACCTTCCCGCGCGTATCGTCGCTAAAGAAGAAATCTTAAAAGCAATATGGGGATGATAAAAGTGCACAATCTTAAGAGAACGTATCCGGGCAAGGTGCCGACCTATGCGCTCAAAGGCGTTACGTTTGAGATGCAAAAAGGTGAATTCATAGCCCTCATGGGCCGCAGCGGCAGCGGCAAGTCCACGCTCCTGCACCAATTGGCGCTGCTTGACGTGCCGACCGAGGGGAGTGTCACGATCGACGGACACGATGTACTGGCATTTTCCGATGCACAAAAAACCCGTTTCCGACTGGAGCACTTGGGGTACATCTTTCAGGAATATGCACTCATCGCCGAATTTACCGCCCTTGAAAACGTGCTGCTTCCGGCTGTTGCGCTTGAAGGCGATCACGACCGCGAGCACGCCATGCACCTGCTTTCTCTGGTGGGTCTGGAAAAGCGCTACGATCACTATCCCAATGAACTCTCCGGCGGAGAACAGCAGCGCGTTGCTATCGCCCGGTCACTCATCAACAATCCCAAAGTGCTCTT
>CAZDRD010000026.1:0-4350 GCA_964507945.1 uncultured Candidatus Saccharibacteria bacterium | reverse complement strand
CGACGAGCCGACCGCCAATCTCGACAGTTATTCCGCGCAAGTCGTGCTGGAGTTGTTCAAGCAACTCAACGACGAGCTCAAGCAGACCATCATCATGGTCACGCACGAGCCGGAAGACAGAAAATACGTCGATCGCGTCATTTGGCTTCTCGACGGCCTGATCGAGAAAGAGGAACAGGTGCAGGGGTAAGCGTGATGAGTATGAAAAAATACAACAAACTCATCAGGAGAAAGCGTATTACTTTCGAGCAATGACCTGGATCCATTCTGTTTTGCCCGAACGGGCGACGTTTTCATAACAGATGTTCATTCCGGTATCGGAAAGGTGTTTCTGGATTTCCGGCAAAGTAAAATAACTAAAGAATCGTTCATACCGATACCCATAATCATCCTCCACTTTCACTTCTTCTTCCTTGCTTTCTGGCCGCCTCTCTTTAACTGCTATGTAAAGGTACCCCCCATCTTTAAGTTTGTTCTTCAGACCATTTATAACACCCACAACTTCAGCTTTGGGAATGTGCAAAAGAACCGCTTGTGCGAGAATGCCATCAAAGGATTCTTGCAGTTCACCCATATCTTTGATGTCCATGACCTTGAATGTGGCGAGAGGCACTTCTCGCTTCGCGATCTCGATCATCTTTTCCGAAAAATCGATACCGACCACCTCAAGTCCTTTGTCCAGAAGGTATGTTGATTTAGTTCCTGCACCACACCCGACATCCAGTACCAGACTTTTGGGTTTTAAGAACGATATGAACGCATCGGTACCGTCTACCCACCACGTATCCTCCTGGTGATCTTTGAACCAGTCTTCTGCTATGCGGTCGTAGGTTTCTTTGAGGTCCATAGAAAATGTATAAACACCACGGCGGCAAGAGCACCGAGCGCGTTGAAGACCAGATCAAGCGCGGTGTTGTAGTATCCGCCGACGCCTGTGTTTTCTGCGGCAAGTACCGCGGCAAACTCGACGATCTCATTGAGTGCTCCGAGGCCCATGCCCGCGGCAACGATGATCGGGTACACCACTTTCCAGTTTGTTTGCGGCGACAGGTAGCGTTTGAGCAGGTGGTGTACCACAAGCGTTGCCACGGCGAATCCGAAAAAGTGCACAACCTGATCGTATTTGAGGATCATCGTGTCTCCGATGTCGGCAATGTGGATGAGGGGAAGGGCATAGAGCACATCCCCGCCTACCTTGATGCCGCCGCCGGCCATATGGAGAAATCCCCAGAGCGAAAGTCCCCACAGAATCGTCGGCGTAAATCCCGATTTGCGGCGCGTGACCAACAACAAAACAAAAAAAGCGACCAGTACGAACACATACCACAAGAACTCGAAATTGCGGTTGAGTATGTAGTACGCCGTGAAGGGAATGATGTATGCGAGGTTTGCGACAACCAACGCCTTTTCATGCCGAGTAAATGTCATGCTATGAGCATACCATAGCGTACGCGACAGTACATATACCTTAGGAATTGGCGATCGTGTTTTGTCTGGTGAGATGGCTTCTGAAGCCGTAAAAGAGAAAGCCGATACCAAGCGCCACAAAGAAAATGCCGAGTGCGAGGAAAGCGCGATGTGAGAAAAATTGAATGAGCGCCACGCCCAAAAGAACGAGCGAAACCGATGTACGCACGTATGCCAAAAGCGTCCGCTCATTGGCTAGGAGCGTCCTTTGCATCGCCAGCCGGTCGGTGCGTTCCAGCACTTCCAACTGTTTGGCGACGGTCAGAAGCTCGGTCTTATTCTCTTTTTTATTTTTAACCCCATTCAGCCAAAAGACAGGCGATTTCAGAAAATCCTTCATATTTTTTCGTGTATATTGCCTGTGACGGGAAAGTACGCTGTGCCTTACGGTTTTATAAAGCCAGTTTTTCAAAAAATACCCCTTTTTCTTTTCTGTAGTCATCCATACTCTTGCCTTCGAATCGCTTTTTAAGCGCGTTAAGCTCGGCGACTTTTTCAGGATGAGCTCTTAAGTAATCTCTTTGAACAGTAAAACAGTCATCAGGCGATCCGATAACGGTGACTTGAATGCCCAAATCTCGGGCATCATCTTTAAGACTTGCGAAGCCAGCATTCCAATTATCCGGTTGGTTGATTTCATAAAGCCCCTTAAGAATTTCTACAACTGTTTCAAACTCTTCGGGCTTTACTCGTATGTTTATATCCAAATCTCCTTTTGTAATGGAACCGGGCACCGATGTGCCGCCCACATGTTCGATGTCAGCATCGGGAAACAGTTCTCTGAGTTTCTTTTTTTCAGATATAAAAAGAGCCTCTATTTTCTCGGAAACGTCTTCTGTTGTTACGAAAGATACCGTTTCCGTGACGGTGTTCAAGACTGGTTCTCGCTTGAGACCAATTTTGTCGTTAATCTTCAGTACATTATTCATACTCAATCGTTGCGGGTGGTTTTTGGGTAATGTCATACAGTACCCGGTTTACTCCTCGTACTGTACCGATGATTGTACTGGATATTTTCTCCAAAAGCTCGTTCGGAATTTTGTGCCAGTCGGCGCTCATACCATCTATCGAATCGACCGCTCGCAAAGCTATGACATATTCATATGTTCTACTATCTCCCATAACGCCAACAACTTTGACCGGAAGTAGGGCAGCAAATGCCTGCCAGATTTTTTCGTATTCTCCAGCCTTTCTCAATTCTTCGATAAATACCGCATCGGCTTCACGGAGTATCTGGAGCCGCTCTGTAGTGATTTCTCCGACTATACGCACCGCGAGTCCTGGGCCTGGAAAAGGATGCCTCCAAAGCAACTCCCGCGGCAATCCCAAAGTCAGACCCACTCGACGCACCTCGTCTTTGTATAAGTCCTTTATTGGCTCAAGAATTTTGAATCCCATTTTTTCAGGAAGGGTGAGGTTGTGGTGGCTTTTGATTTTTGCCGCTGTTTTGGATGTCGAAGCAGATTCTATGCGGTCGGGGTAGATCGTTCCTTGGGCTAGATATGCGATCGGGTGCTTTTTAAGTTCTTTTTTGATCGCTTTTTCAAATATCTCGATAAAAGTGTGCCCGATGATTTTACGTTTTTGTTCCGGATCAGATACGCCCTTTAAGCGTTTTAAGAAAAGCTGGCCCGCGTCTACTACATGAAGCTGTTTGAAGCCATTTTTGCGCAGATATGAAGCTGCTTGTTCAACTTCTCCTTTGCGCAGGAGGCCAGTATCAACAAATACTGCATGGAGGCGATCACCGATAGCTCGATGAATAAGAGTCGCAGCTACGAGCGAATCGACACCACCAGAGATACCTACAACAACGTGCTTATCTTCAACCTCTCTTTTGACTTCCGCAATGATATTTTCAGTAACCGAGCTAATTTCCCAATTCTTTTTTGCTTTACAGATTGAGAACAGGAAATTTTTAAGCAATTTTTCTCCATGTTGAGTATGAGTGACTTCCGGATGAAACTGAATACCATAAAAGTCGCTCTTTGGATCGGCAAAAGCAGCGTATGTGCAACCAACCGTAAATGCTGTCTGCTTAAATCCTTTCGGTAAGACTGATACTTGATCGCCATGAGAAAACCAGACAGCCTCCTTTGAAGCCAAATTTTGGAATATGCTTTTTCTTTCCTTAATGCTTAAAATCTCTTTACCAAATTCTCGATAGTTGCCTTTAACGACCTTGCCACCGAGCATGTGAGCCATAACCTGATGGCCATAGCAGATACCAAGAACCGGAATGTTGAGCTTGAAGATCGCTTTGTCTGGCCGAGGACTGCCTTTCTCCAATACCGATGCGGGACCTCCGGAAAGGATAACTCCGACGGGGTTACGCTTCAGAATTTCAGAAACGGGAGTATCAAAAGGCAAAATCTCGGCTTTTACACCGAGATCCCGCACACGTCTTGCTATGAGATGGGCAAACTGACTTCCGAAATTGAGAATAATGACCATACTAAATAATAGCATGAATACTTGTCTGAATGAAGCTTATTTTACTCAGGTTCGAGATACCCACTTTCCTCCAGAAAATCTACCGAGGCACACGCCACCTATTCGTTATACGATAAATACATATTGACAAACGATAAGCACTAAAATAAGATGCACATATACATAATTCATAAGAATCATTTATGAAAAAAAGCTCAACGGTATTTCTCCAGATAGTGATCGTACTCATCGGTACCGGTGCTCTTGCACTCCTGCTTTTGGAACCTCGCATGGAGGGTGTAAACGCACACGCTACCACGCTCTATCAAATATACTTTGACGATCCGTTCCTAATGCTTGTGTATGCGGGCTCCATTCCGTTTTTCGTCGCGCTCTATCAGGCGATCAAAGTGCTGGGGTATGCCGGACGAAATAAGATATTTTCTCCGG
>CAZDRD010000025.1:0-8071 GCA_964507945.1 uncultured Candidatus Saccharibacteria bacterium | reverse complement strand
CCCTCGTGCGTGACGCCAACATCAAGGCCGATGATGTCGCCTTCTTTCAGCGTGATCATGGGCACGTCGGGCATACCATGCACAACCACATCGTTGACGGATGTGCAAATAGCGCCAGGAAACGGTTGATCAGCGCCACGGGGCGTGTATCCTAAAAATGACGGTGTGTCACCAAAATCCCGGATCATCTTTTCGGCAAGTGCATTGAGTTCATGTGTCGTTACCCCGGGACGCACTGCCTCGATGAGCGCTTTGATCACAAGCGCATGATGCCGCCCGCCCTCGCGCAAAGATGCGATGTCTTTTTGTGTCTTGAGGAGCGCCATGATGCATTAGGACAAACCGAGGCGATGCACGATATCCGCATGGATCTCTTCAGCGGAACGATTGGCATCTACTTCGTGCACCACATAATTAGGCGACGTCTTGAACTGTTCAAGCATCGGCATCACTTCACTGCGATACCAATCGAGTCGTCGCTGGATCTCTTCTTTGGTGTCATCGTGACGTTTGCGGTGTTCGATGAGCCGCTCCATGATAACCGTATCGGGAGCGTCAAGCACGATAAAATGCGGCGAGGCGCGTTCGAAAAAACTGAGCGCGCTTTCCAAGATCAGTCCTTCTTCGGGTCGCCGAGGAAATCCATCAAGCAACAAGTGCTCGTTGTTTTGAATAAGTTCGATGAACAGTCCGCTCCATATCCAGATAGGCAGAAATGCCGGCATAAGCCCTCCGGTATTGAGGATCTCTTTCACACGCCTTTGAGCATAGAATTTGTCACCGCCTGCAAATTCGCGAAACTTGTCGCCGGTCGTGATGTGATGCGTCGGCCGAGTCGTATCGACACGCTCAAGGTATTGTTTGAGCAACGCCGCCTGCGTACCCTTTCCCGCTCCCGCGCATCCGACAAAAAATATTGTTTGTAATTCCATATCAAAAGAATACCATGCATTACACGATTAAGAATATGTTGACAACCCAAAGGTACTAATACTCACGAATCGCAAGCTGCGCGTCTATCTTGCGCACGAGATCGAGCACCACCGACACGACGATCAAAAGCGCCGTACCGCCAATCGCAAGCGATGTGATGCCAGTGATCTTTTGCATGATGATCGGCAATACCGCGATGACGCCGAGAAAGAGCGCGCCTACAAGCGTGATGCGGGTGAGTATGGCTGCAAGATAGTCAGCGGTTGCAGTACCAGGGCGAACGCCAGGAATGAAGGCGCCATTTTTTTGGAGATTTTGCGAGATCTGATGCGGATCAAATGTCACCGATGTGTAGAAATAGGTAAAGAGAAAGACGAGCACGAAATACACCGCGCCATATGCCCAGCCACCGTTGAAAAAGACCAGTGCATGTTTGGCAATACCCGCAAGCGTCGCGTTTGCGGAGGTACTGAGGAAGTTGAAAATCATTTGCGGGAAAAGAAGAATAGAAAGCGCAAAGATGATCGGAATGACACCGGACTGGTTGACGCGAAGCGGCAGATACGTCGAGAGACCGCCGTAGGTACGCGTGCCGCGCACTTGCTTGGCATAGGTGATGGGAACCGGGCGCTCTGATTCGGTGATAAGCACCACCAGCGCCGTGATAACGATCGCCGCGACCGCAAAGCCGACATACAGGGGGATCTGCGACGCATCAAATGAAAAGAGTGTTTGCGCGAGCGTGGTTGGGAGGCTGGCGACGATACCGCCAAAGATGATGAGCGATACGCCGTTGCCGATCCCGAACTCGGTGATGAGTTCGCCGATCCACATCAAAAGAAGCGAGCCGGCCGACACGACCGCAACGTTGACGATGAATTCAAAGAGCGAAAGCTCTGCGATCACTCCTTGCCGTGAAAGCAGTATCAAAAAGCTGAATGCTTGGATAAACGCAAGCGGCACGGTCAAAAGCCGCGAGTATTGGGTGAATTTCTTGCGTCCGATCTCGCCTTCTTCGTGGTAAAGCGCCTTCATCTTGGGCGACATGATCGTCAAAAGCTGCATGATGATGGAGCCGGTGATGTACGGCCCCACTCCGAGCATCACGATCGAGAGATGCGAGAGGCCGCCGCCAGAAAAGACGTTGAGTAGACCGAAGAACTGGTTGTTCTGCAGGAATCCTTGAAGCTGTGTCGGGTCGACGCTCGGTATCGGTATGGCCGCCAAAAGGCGAAATACGACGAGCGCCCCCATAAGAAAGAGTAGGCGCTTGCGTAATTGCTCATCAGTGACGGTGAGTTTTATTTTTTGAAAAAAATTTCCTATCATATCACTTTTAGAGTACCTCTCCTCCGACTTTTATGATCGCGTCACGTGCCGAAGCGGATACGAGACATTTCGATACGACCAGTTTTTTATCAAGTGTACCATGACCCAAGATCTTTACCGCTGGGGTTCTGCCGCCTTGGCGACGGACCAAATGCTTGGTGAGAAGCAGGGCCGGCGTGATCTTGGTACCATTTTCAAAATGAGTACCGAGCGTGGTGAGGTTGATGACTTCCGGTTTGATATTGCTCTTGTTGACCGTGCGTGCACGGTTTTTGCCGTGTCCGCGGAGCTTGGGGATACGCTTGATCACATCGCGTATCGCAGGACGAATGTGATGCCCCGCGCGCGCTTTCTGGCCTTTATGTCCACGGCCTGATGTCTTGCCACGCGTGTGACCGCGACCGATGCGGACCGTGCGTTTGTTTTTATTCTCTCTGGTGAGGGTGTTGAGTTGCATAGCTATATCTTGAGTTTTGCAAGCGCTGCGGTCGTCGCGCGGGCGTTGTTGAGACGGTTTTTGCTGCGTGAAAGAATCTTTGCGGAAACATGCTTGATACCGCTCAGTTCGAGTACGGTGCGTACCGAACTACCCGCCTTGAGACCGCGACCAGGGGCCGGCAACATCATAAGTGTCGAAGACGCGAATTTTGCCGAAGTTTCATGCGGGATGGAAAGTTCTTTGGTGATCGGAATGGTGATCATGTTCTTGCGTGCATCGGCCAACGCTTTTTCGATCGCTGCTGCAGTATCGGCACCCTTGCCCAAACCGACACCCACCTGACCACGGCCGTTGCCGATCACGATCGCGACGCTGAAATTGAAGCGACGACCGCCGGCCACCACGCGCGTCACGCGTCGGATGCTGATGATCTTTTGCTCGAATTCGCTACGCACCCTTTCCCGTGGAGCACGGCGCGCGCGCGAACGATTGCCGCGATCCGGGCGGCCCCCTTCCCGTGCGTTTCTTTCATTTGGTTGCTTTTCAGCTTGTTGTGTTGTTTGTTCTTCCATAGTTATATCTTCAAGCCTGCGGCGCGGGCGCCATCTGCGACGCCTTTGATAACTCCCGCGTAGAGAAAGCCGCCGCGATCAAATACCGCCTGCTCGATGTTTTTCTCTTTTGCGAGTTTTGCGATCTCGCGTCCGACCGCAAGCGCCCTCTCGCCACCCCCACCCGCAACCTTAAGCTTTTGAGAGCTTGTCGCGGCAAGCGTCTTGCCCGCGACATCATCAATAAGCTGCGCGTACAGGAATTTGTTGGAACGAAACACTGCGAGCCGCGGACGCAGCTGTGTACCGGAAACCTTTGCACGAATGCGTGCATGCCTGCGCGTTCTCTGTATTTGTTTTGATGTGGTATTCATACAATGGTTATGCGGCTTTCTTACCTTGCTTGCGCAAAATCACTTCTCCGGCGTAACGAATGCCCTTACCTTTGTATGGCTCGGGTTTTTTGAGCGCATGAAGATCGGCTGCAAACTGCCCAACTTGCTCTTTGTCGATACCTGAAACGGTAATCTCGTTTTTCTCGACCGTGGCCGTAAGTCCCTGAGGGATCGGTGTTACCACCGGATGAGAAAAACCGATATTGAAAGTAAGGGACTGACCGGTAAGTGCGACACGATAGCCGACTCCTTCAAGAATCAATTTCTTGATGTAGGGTTTTTGCACGCCTGCGACCATGTTGGCGATGTGTGCCGCATACGTACCCCACAATGCGCGACCTGCGGGCGTAGTGACTTTCGGAGCGACCGTGACCGTGCCATCGGCTATGTTTATTTCGACATGGGGATGCAGACGGCGAGAAAGTTCGCCCAAAGGCCCTTTGACCACGATCGCACCTTCCGCGATGCGCACCTCGGTTTTTTCAGGAATAGCTATGGGACGTTTGCCGACTCTGCTCATAGAATATAATTTACCAAAGCGTAAAAAGTATCTCGCCGCCGACTCCGGCTTTTTTTGCCTCTTCACCTGTCAAAACGCCTTGCGGAGTCGAGATGATCGCCACACCACGACCGCTATAGACCGGCGTACACTGAGCGCTTTTGATATACAGACGACGGCCAGGCTTCGAAACGCGCTTGACGTCACTGACCTTGGGTGTGCCGTCCTCATGATACAGCACTTGCAGTTCGATACTGCGCTTGGTCTTCTTGCCATGTTTTTCGATCGTACCCACAAAGCCGCGTTCTTTGAGTTTCTCCGCAATGGCAAGCTTGAGTTTTGACGCAGGTACCGACACCGAAGACCGCTTGGCCATGCCAGCGTTCTTGATGCGTATGATCATGTCTCCTATCGTGTCCATAAAATTACCAAGATGATTTTTTGATGCCCGGGATCATGCCTTCGTTGGCAAGCTCGCGGAAACAGATGCGGCACATACCGAAATCGCCCATAAACCCGCGACGACGACCACAGCGAAAGCACCGATGTACAATACGGCTGGAAAATTTCGGTTTTTTTTGTGATCTTGCTATGACTGATTTTTTTGCCATAGATACGATGTATGTTATTTAGAGGCAGGCAGTGAAAGAACAAAGCCGCACGCGGCCTTTCTATCCATCCACACCACCGAGCATCTAAAAAGAAAAGCTCCAAGAGCTTGTGGCTATACTAGCAGGTTGGGTATTTATTGTCAAACGTGCAACGAACCGAAGGTTACTTCTTCCCTTCTTCCTTCTTGAATGGAAATCCAAGGTGGCGCAGAAGGGCTTCGGCCTCTACCTTGGTCTTTGCGGTCGTGACAACCGTTACGGAAAGCCCGAAGATGTCTCGCTGTTCTTCGTCTGAGGTCTCAGGGAAAATGGTATGTTCACGCAAGCCCAAGGTGAAATTACCGATCTCGTCGATACCTCTCACGGAAAGGCCACGGAAGTCGCGCATGCGCGGCAGTGCGATATGTATCAGTTTTTCGAGGAAATCACGCATACGCGCACCGCGCAGCGTCACCTGGTAACCAATGACATCGCCCTGGCGTACCTTGAATGATGCGATGGATTTTTTTGCGCCACGCGGAGCGGGCTTCTGTCCCGTGATCTTTCCGAGGCGATCGGCGACAAGCTCTTTCTTTTTGGGATCAGCCTTGCCGACGCCAACCGAGACGACCACCTTCTCGACTTTCGGGGTCTGCAATACATTTTTATACCCAAACTGTTCTTTGAGTGTGGTGAATGCGTTTTTCTGTTTTTCGGTAAGTGTTTGCATGGAAAATTATATTATGCAAGAACCGTGCCGCTTTTCTTTGCTACGCGCGTCCACGTCTCTTTACTCTCGTCGTACTTCCTTCCGATACGCGTTGCCTTACCGGTTTTTGGATCGACCAGCGCTACGTTGGAGACGTGGAGTGGCATCGCTTTTTCGATGATACCGCCGCCTTGTTTGGTTTGGCGACTGATTTTCTGATGACGCTTTTTCATGTTGATGCCCTCAACAACCACTCGGTCCTGGTCGGGGAGCGCAAGCACCACCTTACCGGTTTTGCCTCGGTCTTTGCCAGTCAGCACTATGATGTTGTCGCCTTTTTTGATCTTCATATGCATTTATACGACTTCCGGCGCAAGAGAAACTATCTTTTGATAACCCAGTTCGGCAACCTCGCGCGGGATGGGACCAAAGATACGGTTGGCTTTCGGTTCTTTCTTGTCTTTCTCTATCACGACAACCGCATTTTCATCGAAGCGGATGTACGATCCGTCTTTGCGACGGAATGCTTCTTTCTGTCGTACGACCAAACCATGGAGTATATCCTTCTTTTTGACCATTTTGCGCGGTTCGGCTACCTGTACGGAAAAGACGACGATATCGCCGATACGTGCATAACGCTTACGCGTCGAGCCAAGCACTTTGAAGATCCTTCCGACCTTGGCTCCGGTGCTGTCCGCGACTTTGACGATGCTGCGTGTTTGGATCATATATTGAAAATTATTTCACCAAAAAATGTTTCGTCTTCGAGATCGGTTTGGTTTCCTGGATCTCTACCATATCACCGACTTTTTTCGTATTGCCCGCATCGTGCGCGTGATATCTTTTGACGCGCTTGATGAATTTGCGGTACTTGGGGTGTTTGACGAAACGAGTCACCGCAACCACCACCGTATCTTTCATCTTGTCAGACACGACAACGCCGGAAAATATCTTTCCCTGGGCTATTGTCGTTTCTTCTTTTTTTATTGCGGTCGGCATAGTATTGTTTATTTTTTCGTGTCTGCTTCAGGTGCGGGCGTGGTCGGCGCGTCAGCCTGTCCTGCGGGGTGTCGTTTGCGCATCTCGGTCAACACGCGAGCGATATCGCGTCGCAAGTGGCGTCCTTCGCGCGTATTGCGTACACGGCTTCCTGCGGCACCGAAACGGAATTCATGCCACAAACGCCGTTTTTCAAAAAGCGTCTTGCGCAGTTCGTTATCGTTTTTTCTTGAAAGTTCGCTCATAGTTATGGTTATTGCCTCAACAGGTATAGCATAAAAATCTTTCGGATGCAATTTATGCCCGCACGGCGAATTTGGTCTTGACCGGAAGTTTTGCTCCCCCTTTACGCAGCGCCTCGTGAGCGACCGCCTGCGTCACGCCGTCCACTTCAAACATGACGCGACCGGGCAATACTTCGATCTCGTAACCCTGCGGATCGCCCTTGCCTTTGCCCATACCGACCTCGGCAGCTTTTTGCGTCCAAGGACGATCAGGAAAAATGCGGATCCATACGCGGCCGTTCTTGCCCAGCGCGCGCGTGATGGTCCTCCGGGCAGCTTCGATCTGATTGGAACGGATACGTGAAGGTCCCATCGCCTTGAGACCGTACGCCCCAAAAGCGATCGTCGTGCCACGCGTCGAAGGATGACGATACTGGAGTTTGTTCCTCGTCTTGTGCCATTTTCTGAATTTTACTTTTTTAGGAAACAACATAGTCAGGTATTAAGAAAAGACGTCACCCTTATAGATCCACACTTTGACGCCGATAAGTCCCGTGTATGGCATGTATGCCTCGGCGCGAGCAAAGTCGACGTCGGCACGCAAGGTTTGAAGCGGAATGCGGCCTTTTTTGATCTCTTCCCGACGAGACATCTCGGCACCTCCAAGACGACCGGCAAGTGCGATACGTACCCCCTGTACGTCCCGGTTGGCAATGACTTTTTCGACAGTCTGCTTGAGCACACGACGAAATGGCATGCGTTTTTCAAGACTCTCCACGACCATTTCGCCGACGATCGCGGCATTGGACTCGGGAGACCGGATCTCTTCGACGTCGATTTTCACTTCAGGTTTTTCCGAAAGATTGAGGCCGTGCAGTATGTGCATAACATCCTTTTTGAGCTTGACCGCTCCTTCGCCACTGCGGCCGATGATAAGGCCCGGGCGGGAGGTTTTGATGATGATGCGCAGCACGATGTCATTGCGTTCGATCTCGATCGAACCGACATACATACCTTTGAGACGTTTTTTGAGATAATCGCGAAGGACCGTGTCGGTGCGGATGTATTCTTTGTATTTTTTCTCGTCACGAACAAACCAGCGAGACTTCCAGTCGCGCAATGTGCCGAGACGATGAGCATAAGGATGGACGATGTGGGTCATATTATTTTTTTGCGAGCGTCAGACGAACATGGCTTGAATCGCGATGAAATTCATTGGCGCGACCGAATGCTTTGGGCATATAGCGGACGATGCGCATTCCTTTATCAACGCTAATGCGGGCAATATAAAAATCCTGCGCGGTTGCATTTTGATCTTTTTGCCGCACATTGGCAAATGCCGACTCGACCAGTTTTTTAAGCTGTACCGCCGCTTTGTTGGGAGCAAACGAAAGCACCGTGAG
>CAZDRD010000024.1:0-8293 GCA_964507945.1 uncultured Candidatus Saccharibacteria bacterium | reverse complement strand
CCGACCAGGGACTAGGAACGGTCGTAGATCCTATCGTGAATATGTACAAAGACGCGTACCCTGAACTTGTGGCAAAACAAGATCACATTCGCCAAGCAATTGAGGAAGAAGAAGCACGGTTCAGAGGGACCCTTGCACGGGGACTTAAAGTTTTTGAGAAGACGTACAGCATTCGTACAGTGCAAGGCGATTCGATCCAAGAGGTAAATGAATTGATTGAACAAACGAGCGCAGAACCACGGATAAAACAACTTTTTGCAAAGGATATTTTTGAACTATATACGACACACGGATTTCCTATGGAGATGATAGATGAAATTGCAAAAGAAAAGGGAATAGTAATAGATGAATATGCATGGGACGAAGTGAAAAAGTTGATAGAACAACATCGCGAACTTTCTCGTGCCGGCTCCGAACAAAAATTCAAAGGCGGACTCGCAGACCATGGTGAGATCACGACCATGCTCCACACCTGTACGCACTTGATGCTTGCGGGTTTGCGTAAGTACTTGGGCGACGATGTGCACCAAGCAGGAAGTAACATCACCGCAGAACGCACGCGTTTTGACTTTACCTATCCAGAAAAAGTTCCGCGCGACGTGCTCGACAAAGTGGAAAGCTACGTCAACGAGGCCATACAAAAAAAGTGCCCCGTGACCATTACCTTGACCGAAAAAGAAAAAGCAAAAGCCGCGGGTGTCGAAGGCAGCTTCTGGGAAAAATATCCCGATATGGTCAATGTCTACGCGGTCGCATGTGATGATGGCACCGTGTATTCCCAAGAACTCTGCGGCGGCCCGCATGTCGAGAACACCGGAAACATCAAAGGCACGTTCAAGATCGTCAAAGAAGAAGCATCATCCGCCGGCGTACGACGTATCAAGGCAATATTACAATGATCTAGTATTAACTAATATGCCTCCTGAGACCCTTGCTGCAACACACAGCAAATACTTCCTCTACATTGCCATTTTGTTTGTCGCGGTGTTGATGATCTCCAACACTACCGCCGTCAAACTGGTTGCATTGGGTCCGTTTGTCGTTTCGGGAGCGATTTTCGTATTTCCCATCAGCTATATATTTGGAGACATTCTCACGGAAGTGTACGGATACCGGGCTTCGCGAAAGATCATATGGTCGGGTTTTGCGGCACTCATACTCATGTCGCTTTGTTACTGGCTGGTGCAATTGCTTCCCGCGCCTGCATTTTGGCCGCATCAGGGAGCGTACGAGGCTATCCTTGGCGCAGTACCCAGGATCACGCTCGCTTCCATGCTTGCGTACTTTGCCGGCGAATTCAGCAACTCGTATGTGTTGTCAAAAATGAAAGTATGGATGGAAGGCAAACGTTTGTGGGTGAGGACGATCGGCTCTACCGTCATAGGCGAGGGCATTGACAGCATCATTTTCGTCACCATCGCTTTCGGTGGGACCATGCCGATCTCTGCCATGTTCACTATCATCGTCTCTATTTACTTGTTTAAAGTCGCTTACGAAGTGATCGCGACGCCGTTTACGTACCTTATCGTCAACCGACTCAAGAGGGCAGAGGGCATCGATACCTACGATCGCGGCATCACGTACAACCCGTTTGTGTTGAAATAATCGTTGTATTCAAACGGTTATTCTTCTATACTCATACTGATGGGTTTGTTCTCACAACAAAAACCGGTACGCATGGTCGTTCTTTTCAATGTCGGCAGCGGGCAAGTGCGCGCTGCTGTGGCACGGATCGAACTGGACGCGGCACCGCTCATCTTGTACGGTACCGCTTCCTACGTTCCATTTTTCGACCTCAATGACAAAGAGCGCTACGAACGCGCAATGCTTGCGACGCTTTTGGATGTCGCCATGCGTCTCAGTACGGAATATCTCTCGACACTCACGCGAAGCGCGCGAAAAAAGATCGAATTCGTATGCGTTCTGTCATCACCGTGGTTTGTCGAGGCGACGCGCAGCGTAACGCTCAAAAAGAAATCACCTTTCGTGGTCACACGCTCCCTGGTGCTCAATCTTCAGGAAAAAGAACGCCAAGGTTTCGTCGAAAGCCTTGCAGGTGGCCGTGGTCGACATGCGGAAACGTCTCAAGTAGAGAACGTACTCTTGGCGACCCAGCTTGACGGGTATACTACGAAAAATATACATGACCGTACGACGCACGAGCTACGCTGCACCTTTCATATAAGCGAAGCGACCAGCGCCCTACAGAAACGCATCCAGGAAACGCTCTCGCAGCTTGCAAGTCACACGCCGGTGCATTTTGCCACTTCGACCTTGATGGCGCACCGCGCACTTCAAAAGGTATTTCCCGAAGAAAAAGATTTTATGCAAGTACTCGTTTCGGGCGAATGTACTGATATCAGTATTATCGAAAGAGATACGCTGATAACGACACGAACATTTCCGCATGGCGTACGTTCGATACTGCGTGACATGGCACAGAAACACAACATGAATTTCGAAGAAGCGGCAAGTAGGTCGCGACTCTACCTAAGCGACAAGCAGGCTCTGCGCAACGATGCCGCATACGCCTCGTTTCAAAAAGGCTTCGATGCATGGCTTGCTCTTTTCACGAAAGCCGCGCGCTTGCTCACCGCCGGCACCCCGCTTCCCGGACGGACGGTCATCGTCGCCGAAGATCTGTGGCAGCAGGCATATGCCACCAAACTGGAAACGATCACGCTACAAGAGCTCACCATGCGCGACGAACCCTTGGAAGTCGTCGCACTGACCAAAGCGCTATGCGATGAGCGTTCTTGTGTTAAACTTGCGCCCAATATTTTATTTGATACCCACATCACGGCCGACGTGTTGGGGCTATCATAGCAGTGCAGTTCGTTGTATGCTACAATTACAAAAATAATTTGACTTTCTATCTATGCCGAAAAAACCGCTTCAGGATATCGTTCCCAAACCGTCAGTGCCACGCCGCGTCGTGCGTGAAGAAAAGGATGAAGTCGAAACGTCTCGTGCACCTTCCCCACGAAGAAGCGAGGACAAAAAAGCCCGTGAGTCGTGGCAAGAGGCGCCTTCTGAACCAAACGTTTCGGTATATTCATCTTCCACAAGAAAAGAAACGAAAATTAAACCGGTGTCCGCCGAGACGTATTCCGGAAATGTCCGCCGATCATCGAAAAAACGCTTTCCGTGGCTCGTTGGCGGTGCAGCAGTGATCGGCGTCGTCCTTGTTGTCGGATTACTGCTCTCATTTGCCTTCTCGGGCGCATCGGTCACCGCCCATCCGCGTCACCAAGATGCTTTTGTCAATGGCGATTTTATCGCCACACAGGACAATGTCCCCGGACAATTGCAGTTCAAGACCACGGCCCTTGAAAAAGTGGCAAGCAAGGAAGTGCCTGCAACGAAATCGGAAGACGTCAACGAACGCGCGACCGGCAAAGTCACCATATACAACAACTTCGACGCGCAACCACAACGTCTCATCACCAATACGCGTTTTGAAACCACAGACGGCAAGATATTTCGTATTCGCGATTCGATAACGGTGCCCGGCAAAAAGACCAATGCCGACGGCACCGTGAGTCCGGGTAGCATCGAAGCGACCGTGACCGCCGATGAGCCGGGCGATGCGTACAACATAGGTCCTGCAGAGTTCAAGATACCAGGCTTTGAAGGGACGCCGCGTTATGATGGCTTTTATGCTACCTCCAAAGATCCCATGGCCGGAGGCTTTCAAGGCAAGCGCAATACCATCGAGGACGCGCAGCTAACCGCGATTCAAAACGAGCTTGAAGCGAGCCTTAAAACGGACCTCATCGAACAGGCAAAGAAGCCCGATCAGGTGCCTGATGGATACTACGCGTTCGACGGAGCGTATTTCTACCAATTTGAAGCATTACCGATCGAGAATAGCGGCAACAACGTCAAGATCCAGGTAAAAGGTGTATTACACAACGTACTGTTCGATAACGAGCAGTTTGCCCGACATCTTGCAAGCGCCGCGATCGCCGGGTATGACAATACGAGTATCGCCCTTGAAAATCCCGCCGATATAAAAGTGACGGTCGCACCGATCGAACAAGACCTCGAGGAAGACACGCCATGGCAGAATACGACCATAAAAGTGCATGTGGAAGGCACCGGCAAATTCGTCTGGCAGTTCGATGAAGAACAGCTCAAACAAGACCTTGCGGGCAAGGAAAAAGTGGCTTTGCCGACCATTTTAGGGAGCTATCCGAGCATCGAAAAAGCCGAGGTTGCCGTGCGGCCATTCTGGAGTGGCAGCTTCCCGGAAGACATTAAAAAGATTACCATTACTAAGTCGCTTGACTAGAAAAACCGTTCTGGTATGATACTCATCACGCCGTAATGCATAACAAGGACGCAGCAACAGCGCAAGGTACCGTGGAGGAAGCACTCCCCAATGCGTTGTTTCGTGTTGTTTTGGAAAACGGTGAGAAAGTTCTTGCATACCTCGCGGGCAAAATGCGCATGCACCGGATCAAGGTCCTGGTGGGTGATCGTGTGGTGTTGCAGATCGATCCTTACGGCGGCCGTGCGCGAATAGTCAAACGGCTGTAGTTTTTTATGAAAGTACGATCGTCTATAAAAAAAAGGAGTCCCGATGATAAGATCGTCCGTCGCCGCGGGCGCCTTTATGTGATCAATAAAAAGAAGCCCCGCAACAAACAGCGTCAAGGCTAATCAATATATTACGTATGCGTATTGCAGGAATCACACTTCGAGATGATAAACGGATGGAAATAGCCCTGACGGGTATTTATGGCGTTGGTCGTCCGCGCGCAAAAAAGATCCTCGCCGAAGCGAAAGTAGATGCAGGCAAGAAGCCAAAAGACCTGACGACCGACGAAGAGAACGCGATCCGCAAGCAGATCGAAGGCAATGTTTTCAATATCGAGGGCGATCTGCGCCGTGAAGTAAGCTCGCACATCAAACGCTTGAAAGATATCGGATCATATCGTGGTTCACGACACGTCAAACGCCTTCCAGCACGAGGTCAGCGCACGCGCACCAACGCTCGTACGCTCAAGGGCGTCAAAAAGACCATGGGTTCCGGTAAGCGTAAGGTAGAAAAGAAATAATCAACAGTATGGGTAAAAAACGCATCGTAAAAAAACAAGGATCTTCGATGGACGCGGGACTTCGCTCGCGCTCAATGGCGCGTACGCCAAAAAAACGCCTCGATAGCGGCGTGCTACACATACAAGCAACGTACAACAACACATTGGTTTCGCTCGCGGACAGGAACGGTAATGTCTTTGTATCGGCATCGAGCGGCGGACTGGGTTTCAAAGGCGCAAAGAAAAGCACTCCTTTTGCAGCGGCAAAAGTGGGGGAACTTATCGGCGAGAAGGCAGCGCTCTTGGGAGTTAAAGACGTTTCGGTCATCATTCGCGGCGTAGGATCCGGACGCGAATCGGCAATGCGTTCGTTTGCGGGCAAAGGTATCGCTATCAATAGCATCCAGGATCGTACGCCGGTTCCGTACAACGGGCCCCGCGCTCCGAAGCCGCGACGCGTATAATATTTAACACTATGAGAATCGGACCAAAATACAAAGTATGTAGACGATTGGGAGGAGGCATTTTCGACAAATGTCAGACTCAGCAATTTGCATTGTCTGAAGCACGTCATGCCAAATCAAAAGGGAAGAGGGGTGGAAAAGCGCTCTCCGATTACGGGAAACAGCTTCTCGAAAAGCAAAAAGTTCGCTTGGCGTATGGCGTACCGGAAAGACAATTGCGCCGCTATGTCGAAGCTGCACAAAAGAAAGGCACGGGCAGCGATCCGGCGGAACTTTTCATGAGACAGCTTGAGACGCGCCTCGACAATGTCGTGTATCGCGCCGGACTTGCAAACAGTCGCCGACTCGCCAGACAAATGGTCTCCCACGGTCATGTCACCGTCAACGGCCGCAAAGTAACTATCCCTTCTTATCACGTCAAAGAGGGCGATACATTTGGTATCAGAAAAGAAAGCAAGTCCAAGCCATTGGTACAGAACCGAAAGGAGACGATCGCAGACGTACGCGCACCTGCATGGATCGCGTTTGATGCCAGCTTGTTTGAAGGAAGCGTCAAAGCCATGCCGCAGAAACACGCTGTTGAAACGGCGGCGGATCTTGGTGCGGTCCTCGAATATTATAGCCGTTAGTAATTATTAAATTGTAAAACGATTGAGTTATGGAATACAATGTCACGCTTCCGTCAAAACCCCGCATCGTTTCAGAGGAGGGTTTTTCCGGTGTCTATGAAATAGACGGCCTTTTCCCGGGTTATGGGCACACGCTGGGCAACAGCTTGCGTCGCATCGTCCTTTCGTCCCTCCCGGGCGCCGCAATCACCTCAGTCAAGATCGAGGGCGCGCAACACGAGTTCAGCACGCTCGACCATGTCAAAGAAGATGTTATTACGATTTTGCTCAACCTCAAACGTGTTCGCATCGCACTTCATACCGACGAACCGACGACCCTTTCACTGAGCGTGACAGGTCCCAAGGCCGTAACTGCAGGGGACATCAGCGCTACGGGACAAGTCACCATCCTCAATCCCGATCAACATATTGCTGAAATTACCGCAAAAGCCCCTTTTTCGGTTGAAATACGCGTCGAAAAAGGCTTGGGCTATGTCTCGCGCGAAGTGCATCAGGGAGAACGCGTCGAGATCGGCGCCATCGCGCTGGACGCCACGTTTTCACCGATACGCCGCGTCAATTACGAAGTCGAGAACATGCGCGTCGGAGACCGCACCGATTTCAACCGCCTGCGCATCGCTATCGAAACGGACGGTACCGTGACCCCCCGACAAGCGCTTGAGAAAGCGATTGAAACCTTGATTCACCAACTCAAAGCGATCATCGGCTTCAAGGAAGAAGAGCGCAAGGAAACCGTACCGGAAGACGACATACAAGTCGCGGAAGAAAAGAGAGCTGCATCCGATGACGCTTTTGCACCCAAACAGGCTCTCGATCAGGAACTCTTCAAGACGCGTATCGAGACGCTCAAACTCTCCGCACGCACCATCAATGCACTCACGGGAGCAAACATCCGCACCATTGGCGGCCTTGCACGCAAAAAAGAAGAGGATATCCTCGCTATCGAAGGCTTGGGCATGAAGGGTCTTCAGGAGATCAAGCGCGCACTGGGCGAATACGGCATTACGCTTAAATAATTGCACGGGACAGGAAATCAGGTATACTCACATCATTATGAAAAAGCATGATCGCAACAGAAAATTCGGCAGGGAGCGCAACGGACGGCGCGCTCTGTTGCGTTCGCTTGCACGATCATTGGTGCTTCATGAACATATCACCACGACCGAAGCGCGTGCCAAAGAACTTCGACCGTTCATTGAACGTATCGTGACGCATGCTCGCACTGACACCGTAGCAAATCGCCGCTTGGTCGAGTCGAGATTGGGCAATGCTCCGGAGACCACTAAAAAGCTTTTTACTACCATTGGCCCACGCTTCAAGACACGTCAGGGCGGTTATACGCGCGTAGTACGGGTCGGTAGACGGCCAGGCGATGCAAGCATGAAAGCATACATAGGTTTTGTTGAATAACATGACGACTCAAAAAGAAACAACACATGTCATAGACGCGCGCGGCAAACGCTTGGGAAGAGTTGCGACCGAAGCCGCTTCGGTACTCTTGGGCAAGAAAAGCGTCGCTTTCACGCGCAATTTACAACTGCCCGTACAGGTCACGATCGAGCACGTGTCGGAACTTTTTCTGCCTGAAAAGAAGCGCCAGCAAAAAACCTATTCGCGGTACACGGGCTATCCGGGCGGTTTGCGACAGCCCAGCATGAATCAGACCATCACCAAGAAGGGACACATTGAAGTGGTACGCCTGGCTGTCTACGGCATGCTTCCCAACAACAAACTACGCGCCCTTCGCATGAAGCGACTTACTATACACGCATAATATGGCAACCAAATCTACCACAGCATATACCGAAGCAGTTGGCCGCAGAAAGACGGCGATCGCACGCGTCCGCATTAGCGAAGCCACAAAGCAGTCGGTTATCGTCAATGACAAACCATCCGAAGAATATTTTCCTACCGAAATACTTCGTTCACGAGCACACGAGCCTTTTGCAGCGCTTGAAATCGCTCAAAAATTTTCCGTAACTGCAAAGGTGATCGGGGGCGGCATCGCTTCACAGGCCGAGGCGCTTCGTCACGGCATCTCCCGTGCGCTGACAAGTCTTGAAGCAGGAAACAGGAAGACACTTAAAAAAGCAGGCTACCTCAAGCGCGATCCGCGCGAAAAAGAACGCCGCAAATTCGGCCTCAAAAAAGCCCGCAA
>CAZDRD010000023.1:0-8376 GCA_964507945.1 uncultured Candidatus Saccharibacteria bacterium | reverse complement strand
TTCTCTTCCCTCTCTCTATGAAGGCGGTCAAGACGCAGATGGTCATGCGCGAAATCGAAGCGCCGCTTAAGGAGATCAAGGAAAAATACAAAGACGACAGGCAAGAGCAAGCATTGCGCACTATGGCGCTCTATAAAGAGAAAGGCATCAACCCGCTTTCAAGTGTGGTGGTGCTCTTCCTCCAGCTGCCGATCATATTCGGGCTTTATTGGGTGTTTTACAAAGGTGGCCTTCCCCAAATCAATACCGACCTGCTTTACTCATTCCTTTCTATCCCTGAGCATGTTTCCATGGAATTCTTGGGGGTCATCCATATGGGAGAAAAAAGCGTACTTCTGGCTCTTTTGGCGGGGGTATCTCAGTTTTTCCAAGCAAAGCTCTCGCTCCCTAAACTCGCTCCTCGGCAAGGAGACGCCACGTTCAAAGACGACCTGACGCGCTCGATGCATATCCAGATGCGCTACGTCTTGCCGGTCACCGTAACGCTTGTTGCTTACTACGTCTCGGCGGCGGTTGCATTATACTGGTTTACGAGTAATATGGTGGCAATCGGCCAGGAACTCTACTTCCGTAGAGTTCGGGCAAAAGAGCCCCATGAGCGAAGAATTACTTAAAGACACCATACGAACATTTATCGAGCGATTGTCAATCGAGGTGACGTCCATTGAGGTCGTCTCGACGCCCGCCCATCCGCTCTACACCGTTCGCACGGCCGATTCCAAGCTGCTGATCGGCCCACAAGGAGAGCATGTCCGCGCACTCAATACGCTTATCAAAAAGATGTTGGAAAAACAGTTGGGAGCCGATATGCCCCACTTTCTCATTGATGTAAATGGCTACCATAAAAAACGCATCGATGAGCTTGGCCAAAATGCCAAACTACTCGCTGAGCGCGTTCGTGCCTTCCGTTCAAGCGTCGAGATGAGTCCTATGAATGCCTACGAGCGCATGATCGTCCATGCGACCTTTGCAAATGATCCCGAGATCGAGACCGTCTCCGAAGGCGAAGGTAAGTTTCGCCACGTGGTTATCCGGTACAAATAAAATTTTAAGGAGTGGTCGAAGTGCTCGTCGCTTGCTCCGGTGCAGGTGACGACACCGGCTCGCGCAATTTTGCACTCCATAAAATGCCGTCTTGTTTATCTATAAAAAGCAGGAAATCTTCCTCAGGACTCAGGGTAAGATTGATGGCGTCGATCGCCTCTCCCACAGCGTCGTTGGGTATCACGATGATATCTTGCGAACCGGTTTCAGTATTGATCTTCCATATCGTGTCGGAATACGTCGTCTCGCCACGATACCAAACGTCGGGGTATCCTACACCCGGTATTTTAGATGAGGTCGCACAGTACAACACCCCTTGTTCGCGCTTGCTCCAGACGCATTTTTCAGGCAATGTCGGAAGTTGAAGCCCGCTCACTTCTTTGGTTTTGAGATTGAGCATATTGAGCAATGGAACGTTATCTTTTGCTCTGAAAAAGATAACACGATCGTTTTGTGGATTGGTCCGTGCGGTTACTCCCAATACCTCCGTAAGCATGGTATCGATAGCGCCCGTCTTGAGATCGAGAGAAAATACATAACCCAATACCGAAGCGGCAGGTTTGGTACTCAGCAGGATCGTGTTTGGACTATCCCATGTTGGCAATAGTTCGTTGAGTGGTGATGAAAAGACCAATTTATTCGTTTTTTTATCGAGCGACCGCACATAGCCGCGTGCGCCAGCGGTTGTGCGGATCAGATAAAAAAGCGATGCGCCATCGGGCGAAAATGCGAGATTAGGTATATCGGTATCAAGAAACACGCCTTGCAGTGTCGTTGAGGCACTAACAGTTTCTTCCAAATGGAGTTCGTTCTCGACGGTCGTGCTTGCAAATACGAGCCTTGCAAGGTAGGTGGCCACATGCTCTGACCGTTCGTCATAATACCGTATCGCTACATATCTTCCGTCAGGAGCCCAAAGCGCTTCTTGAATGCGAGGGATCGTGGTGTTGGATATTTTCACAGCCGGTGTCATAAGCGCAAGCGGAATCTCAAAAACGTGACCGGTGGCACGTTCCATAAAACGCGCATAGGAAACCAATACGCCGTCAGTCCCTTGCCTAGTGTTGCCGATCATAAATGTGGCAACGGGCGTGGTTGAAAGCTTGCGCAAGAGAGGGATGGGGGTGGCGGTTGTGTGGGTGGGAAGTGTGGGTGTGGTGGTGCCATTTGGTCCTGCTGTCCCATTTGGATTGTCACTGCTCTGCCCGAACGGTTGAAAATCAATACTGGTATCATTGCCTATACCGTTTGTTCCACCGTTGTCTCGTTTTACGAAAAAATAAACACCAGCCAAGATAAGTGCGATGACCAAACATGAAAGGATGACGAGCAGGATGAGGATTTTGTTGTTGCGCGGCATATTGTGTTTAGTATAAACGAGGAATGAAAAAAGTTACTATTTCTTCTCCACCGTACACTTTACTTGGGTAGTGCTGTTATTTACCCACTCTGAACCAACGACCCTAAGATTACCTGCATTGGCCGCACAACAGGTGGCAGGTGTGTCAGGCGCTGCACAGGCGACGACTATTTCTTGATATGATCCGCTGCTTACGTTTGCGTCGGGTGGACGGGCGTTTTCGGGAACATCTCTAAAGATGTTGAGCATGGTAATGTCGGGATTGATGGTGTTAAGAATGAGTATCGACACCAACACCAATATCAACCCAAGCACCGCACTTTGCATCTGACTTTTTGCGTCTCCTTTTGAACCGATCGCCTCGCTTGCCATGTATCGGAATCCTCCGATCACAAACATAATGACTGCAAGCATGGCGGCAATGGCAATGGTGATGCCAAACAGTGCATTGAGTAGCTGAGGAACGGTCGTTTGGTTGCCCAAGAGCGGCAATTGTGGAACGAGGGTCACGAAGTTTTGTCCCGAGCCGCTCGGTTGGGCATACAAAAAAGAAGGTACAAACCCTGCCACAACGGCAAGAAAGAAAGCCAAAATCAAACGGTATGTATTAAAACGGCGCATAGGTATTTTGCGGTTCGGTTGATGCGGGCGTTTCATTTTTTTGCTGGCCGCCGTACTGTACGGTCAATAGTTTGCGTGCCGATTGCAAGGCTTCGCTGAGATGACGTACCAGAAGTATGATGCGCGCTTCCCCTGGAGCGTTGCCTGTGGTGCGGAATATGATAGAACTGTTTTGACTCGAGGGGGTGCCGTCTATTGACCACGCATAGGTGATATTTCCCGCATCGCGCGCTTCTACCGAGAAGAAATAAGGTTCAACGATAATAGAGCTCTCATCACTTGCCAATGAGTACGATCCGGCGAGCGCGTGTTCATAACGTATACCCAAGAGCGGATGGAGCGGATAGATCTCGGGGATCGGTTGTACGCGTGTCAAGGTCGCGTCCGCTTGTGCGGTAACGGTTTTATCGAAGGTGGCGACTTCGACCGAGATCCCTGCATTACGAAGATCTTCGCGCACGGTATAGGTTCGCTTCCCTACACCCGAAGCATTCTGATCGGTGATGTAGCGCCGTTTCCATGTGTATACAAGTTTGGACGGATCGATCGGTTTACCTTTTTCATCCGCAAAAAACGGCAGTGCGACATAGGTAACGGTAGCACCCGGACTCGCCATCGCTTTGCCTTTGTAAAAGAATGGCGTATAGGTCTCTGCTTCCCATGTAACGGCCACATACGCCGGGCGCAAGACGTGAGTCGTGACGGACTTGATGCCATTTGGAGGTTGTGCAACCACTTGCACCGTCGTTGCGCTCCCCGCCGCACCTGTTCTTGTACTGATACTGCGCAAGCCTACGCCTTCGCTGACGAGCTTTCCGTTGACATACCACGAGATCAAAGCACGAATCGGATCAAACGAATACGCTTTCAAGGTCAACGTCACATCGGTGAAAGGTTTGGGGGGGTCGGGCCTCACTTCAATGCTGGTTTGTGTGGATAGGGCGCCTATTTGCGCATGTGCCACGGGAGCCAACGTCGAAGTGATGCCAATACTCACAAACAGTGTGTAAAAAAATAAACGTTGTGTCATGTGGTAGTGCATAATTTAGGCTGCAAGTCGAGCTCCCCGCTGATAACGTGGCTGGTTGTCATTTGCGGCACGGCGGGTGCGATACGATGCCTGTTGTTCCTCGCTCATTTTTTTATTATACCTCTCATCCTCTTTTTTTACTTCTTGTATTGAGAGAAAAGTAAAAATAGTCCATCCGGGAACGAAACCGAACACGCTCTCGACCGCGACATTGACTGCCATGTACAAAGGACGTTTGGAAGCGGATTTTCGCCGCACACCGTGTCCGGCTTTGAGTTTAAACCAAAGCCAAAAGGAGAAACCGACAAACGCGACCAAAATCCAATCAAGTACGAAACTACCGTATCCTAAAAAGAATATAATAATTCCACCTATGCCTGCTCCGGCGGCTATGTTTCCTGCGGCGTCTTGTACGCAGTCGGCACCCATCCCAGCGACTCCTCCTAAGACTCTTTTCCAGGTCAAGCTCATGTCAACTTTGCATCCTTGCGAAGCTCCCGCGATTGCACCCGCCACCGCACCACCTCCCAAAGCCCAAGGGCCGAGCGCTATCATGAGGATTCCGATAGCGGTGAGCACCAATCCCGCCACATCTGCGGCGACGGCAAAACTGAGCATCAAAAACTGTGTGCCCCACGAGAGCGTCTGTCTTTGGTTGTCGTTTGCAGCTTGTGCCATATCAAATTTCGTCAGCCGCCTGCGCTTGCTCGGCGTCTTGTTTCTTTGTTTCTCGTGCCTGTTTTATGGACAGCAACTGTGACGGGTCGGAGGTGATGATCTGGTCTTCGGTATATGAGGCAATTACCTTGATGGCGACGTGCTTGGCCCCTGCGAAAAAGATCCCCTCCCCCACTTCCGATTCAAGCAAAAGGTATTTTTCCTCATCGGTCAGTGAAAACGTCTGCTGGACGCGATCTATCGAAGTCGGTGATTGCTTGAGAAGCATCTGGATGGACGAGTTGGTGATCATTGGTACGCCGTACGGGGATTTGAGGAAGTCATCGACGTCTTGGGTGATCGTTGCAAGGCCGAGGTAGTATTTGCGTCCGCGTTTTGCGACGCCATAAAGAAACGATGCCGTGTCTTCGCTCTTCATCATCCACCACGCCTCGTCCACGACCAAAAGCCGTCTGCGCAGGTCTTTGCGGATGACCGTCCAAATGAAGTTGGTGATGATATACATGGCGACCGGCTTGAGGTCGTCTTCCATGTCGCGAACGGAAAATACGACGAATTTCTTGTTGATGTCCACGTTGGTGGGTTGATTGATGAATCCGGCCCACGTGCCCTTGGTATATTTGGCGAGACGTTGCACGAGTGATTCGCTTCCTTCCATGCCGGCCAGTACGAGTTCGAAGTCGGACAACAAGGGTGGCGTGAGATTGGAAAAATCGTTGCTCGACGTGATATCTTTGAGCGCATACGTTTCGGTGATGGCGCGATCAATGACCGAATCTTCTTCGGGCGTGAGTCCTCCGAGCATGATGCGAAACAATCCCACCAAGGTTACGATATTTTGCCGCAGTACGTCCGCTGGACTTTCGTCTTGGCGCACCGCGGGAAGATCGAATGGATTGATGTGGTGTTCTGACGTAAGTGCGATGTTGAAGTAACGGCCGCCCGTGGCATTGGCCATGTATTCGTATTCGCGCTCCGGGTCGATCACGATCACTTCGGTATCGAACATAAGCGATCGGAGGATCTCAAGCTTGACGGTATACGATTTGCCCGCACCCGACTTTGCAAAGAGGACCGAGTTGTAGTTTTCAAGCGAGAACCGATCAAACAGCACCAAGGATGAGTTGTGCCGGTTGATACCGTAGAGGATGCCCTTGTCGGCCGTCAGGTCGAATGATACGAACGGAAACAGCGATGACAGCGGCGATGAGTTGAGTTTCGAATGCACCAACAATTCGTCGGTGCCCAGTGGCAGTATGCTTTTGTACCCCTGTTCTTGCTGAAACAGAGCGGGCTTGAGGTAAATAAGCTGGGCTTCGAGCATGGATTTGAGCTCGGACTCCACTTTATCGAGTTCTTCTTTCGAGTCTGCGTAGATCGAGATATACAATCCGACGTCGAAAAGCCGTTCCTGTGCTTGTTGCAGCTGGTCGCGCAGTTGCTCGAGGTTTTCGTATGCGGTATCGAGCATCGGGTCGCGCACCAAACCTTTTTCCTCACGCTCGTGGATCTGACTTTGCACCTCAGCGACTTTCTTTTGGAAGTGTTTCAGGACGCTCGCGGTGTCGATCGGGTGCACGAAGATCGAGATGTCGAATACCTTATCGAGGTTGATGACCGGTGAGAACCAGTTGTCGGACAGATAGCGCGGATAGGAGATGACAAAGAATGTCCGCAGGACTTTGTCTCCCAGGTTGAGCTCTCGCGGGGTGATCTGGAGCGCCGATGGCGCGAGCACGTCACGTAGCTCAAGCGTCCCCGCTTCATAGATGTCCTGCGGCAAGACCGGCTGTACCTCCGGCCCGCTTTTCTTTTTTGTAATGAAGTCAAAAAGTCCCATATTATTGCTGCATTTTTTCAAACCGCTGCGTTTCAAGCGGTATCGGCCGTTCAAGCTCGCCGATGTTGAAGAGTTTGTAGAACAGCTCGATCACTTCTTCCGTCCCCAACTGCGCGATGCGAACGCCGGTACGCGCAAGCCCTTGCTGTACGATCGAGATACGCTGTTCCAGCTGGCTGCGGTGTTCTTCGAACAGTGCGCTCAGTTCTTGCGGATTGCGTGGCTTCTTTTCGGTGGTTGGCAAAAATCCACCCACCCCTTTCTTTTGGGTATTGATGGTGGGGGGCGAGTACGGCACGATGACGAAAAAGCTCTTGGTCATGATGTCGGCACCCTCGGTAAAACCTTTGACGAAGTCGATGTATTCGCGCACCTGGATCTTCATCAGCTCGCTGGTTTGATCCAAGTAGCGCCGTTCCAGAAGCGCGACGTAGGGACGTATATCGAGCTCGCGCGATTGTATGAAGAATTGTACGGAAAAATCAAGGGAATTGAGAAAATTCTGAAACTGCAAAAGGATCGCGGCCTGCTCGTCTTGCGACTTGAGCGCGAGGTTGAGGGACGATGCCATCAGGACGGCGCGTAGAGAACCATCTTTAAGGAGAGCGATACCGTCGCGAACCTGTTCGACCGGTACGAAGTCCTGGCTCGCTTTTGCTTTGTCTTTGGTAGTTGCTTGGGCCATATTGATTGTTATTTACCGGGGCGCAATGACTGGGGATGCTGCGGTCCTTCTTCGTACAGACTTTCTTTGATGTCGAGCGACCATGCCAGCTCTTTCAGTTTGCTTTCGGAGATCCGTGGCGCATACGCTTTCAATGTCTGATCCGGTGTTGCTACCGTCGTGTGAGCTTGCTTAACTTCCTTTTTCCATAGATACAATTTATGCCTGACGAGATAATTGACTGTCGCCTGTAGGACGAAAATGAACGGTCGGTCATTGATACGATAAAATGCGAGCGCAAGGCCCATGGCCACGATCGGCCCTCCCAAAAGAATGGCAATCGTGACGCCGTACATAGCATACAATGCTCCGGCAAAGCCGAGACCGCCGACCATGTAGACGAATTGTTTGAATGACAATGGGCCGAACAATTTGTCTTCGACCTCGATGAATTGTGGTACGAGAAAACGCATATTATTCTATAGGTTCGTGATACGGATCCGACTTGCCCTTGTAAAGCGTTTTTGACGGTTTCGATGCTTCTTCTTTCTCGACAGAGGGTTCTTCGTCCACGACCGTTTCTGATGCTTTTTGACCCGAAATACCTTCCAATTTTTGTGTAAACACCGCGGTATCTTTCTGCTTAGCCGTGGGTTGTGTCTCAGGCTGCGGTGCCGGCTTTTCTTTCTTGTTTCCTAAGTCAAAACGCGACTGGCCTATCTCGACCGGTGAGAGGTCTCGGGCATGATCTTCCCCAAAATCATCGTCTTCTTCGGTACGTCCCAGTTGCTGCATGAGCGCTTCATGGAGCGAGGAGATGACGGGGCGGAATATTTTGTCATTGACCTCGCTTGCGATGAGCTCGGCCGCCTTGGGATCGATGCGTGCTTCGAAGATAAGGCTCTTGCTATACTCTTTCGGTGGTACGAGGCCGAGCATGACCAAGGTCGTCTCGGTCTCAAGCTTGGCACCTTGGTCGATGTGCAAATGGTACCGCTGGGTGATCTCTTTGAGCACTTTTCCGTAGTCCACCGAAAGGATCGCTTGCTGCACGTCTTTGGGCAGCTTGTCGAAATGCGCCTTCAGGTCGGCTTCGAGTTCGGTGAGTTGTTTAGTTGGTTGTGGCATGATAGAGCGTT
>CAZDRD010000022.1:0-8939 GCA_964507945.1 uncultured Candidatus Saccharibacteria bacterium | reverse complement strand
CCTTTCATCGCACGACTACCAACGCGCCGACGACGCAACACTCGCCGCGCTTGCAAAAAAGATTCGGGAGTAGCAGATGATGTTATTTTTTTAACTTCCTCGCTTCGGAAAGAAAGCAGACGTCACGCACGACGATGTACTTCCCCATCCAAAACATAGGATGTTGGTTTGACATGAGTTCAATTGCAGTATCGAGTGGGTGCCATTCGATGACAAATCCTAAATCTATTTCTCCCTGATCCAGGTTGGGTTCTCCTTTTTCTCCTACCAGTGTAGCAAGATAACAAAACGAATGTTGCTTCGTTGCTATTTCTTTTCGGTATTCGATGATCTCTCCGATCGGTTCCCCTATCTCTATCGCGCACCCGATCTCCTCAAGACACTCTCTCCTGAGCGCTTCCTCGATCGTTTCTCCTTCCTCCACGCCTCCTCCGGGAAGTTTGTGGTAGCCGTGTTTTGTCACATGGAGTAGTCCCACATTGCCTTCCGTATCAAAAAGAACCGCCCGAGCCGCGTCACGCCGCTTGTACGTTTGTGCTTCCGATTCGCTGACGTTTTCCAAATTGATCAAGGTGAGTAGATTCATAACGATTTGATTTCATTAATAAGCTCGGGGAACTGTTCTTGTATAAAGTGCCCTCGATCGGTACATGATACGATGTGTGCAGATGGAAGTGCTTGTTGGTATTTTCTGCATTCCTCAAACGGTACGATGGGGTCATCTTCACTGTGAAAAATAACTATCTTCCCTGCCTGCTCTACCATTTTCGTAAGGTCAGCAGGCAATTTCAGATCCCCTTCACCAAAAGGCGCTCCGACAAGAAATGTCGCGGTTACTTTTTTCGGAATCGTTTCTGTGGAGAGGTACGACGCCAGAAACACACCTCCAAGTGAGTGACCGATCAAGATGATACCATCGTCGAGTAAACCAAGTAATTTTTCAAACCAGATCTTCCATTCCAAAAACCGAGCATTGTTTGCATTGGGCATGTGCGGTAGAAATATCTGCCACTCCTGCCCCAACATGTCCTGCAGCCCATGTTTCCAATCTTTGGGACGTGGCTGAAATTTTTCAAGCGTGACTTCTTTTGCTCGCAGTGCGGCAATATATTCATCATAAGAAACAAACGAATCTCCGCCATGTATGACTACGACTTGTCGCATGTGATCAACACTATTTACTTTTGTAATAAAAAGACATCTGCCTTACCATCCTCAACAAACGTTCCCGATGGTACGAGTTTCAATAACTCCTCGCGCAGCTCTTTCTCAAAATCATCGGCACGGTCACCAAAGAGACGTTTGCTGGCATACGAGGTTGAGTATAAGAAACCAATGATCTCGTCGATAGTGCGCTCTGTGGTGTACGGGTACTCACGAAACTCGAACGTACGGAAAGGCGATTCCGCTATCAGTTCCTCAAAAGGTCTTTTCTCAGGAATGAACTCTTTATGTAAATGATCGCCAGCGCGCCGTTCCTCTCCCAAATATTTGATAATAAGTTCTTTGCGTTTCATCTTCCAATCTTCTATTTTTTCTTTTCCACGAACCGGAGAAGTATCACTAATGATAGCCATCCCGCCGCCTTGTTCGGTCAGAGAGTATATCTTTTGAAGCACGAGAGGCTGATCCATCCAATGAAACGAAACACCCGAGACTGTCAGCCGTAATGGACCGGTACGAAACGAAACATCGACATCTTCTGCCCGTGCTTCTACCCACCGCACATTGGAGATGCCTTGATCCTTTGCTTTGCGTTTTGCTTCCTTGAGCATGTCACTGCTTGGATCAAGACCGACCACCTCCTTGAAATGGTGCGCAAGCGGGAGCGCGAATTCTCCCGTACCGCATCCTAAGTCAAGTAGTGTGCCTGAACCATCAAGGTGGTAGTAGGCAATAATGTCAGAAAATAATTGCGCAGGATACGGACGTCGGTATCGGGCATAATACGAGGCGGTACCTTTAAAGATATTTGAGGGACTTGGAGGCATGATTGCATTATACTAAAGCGTTAAAGACCTGTCTTGTGTATTGAAAATCGATGTATATGATTCTGCGCATCAAATTGCTCCGCCAAGAGTCGGATATTGGGAAAGACATCGAGTCCCTCAATATCTGCCAAAGTAACGAAGCGCACTTCCACGCACTCGTCCGACGGCATGAAGTCCAGGCTATCCAATGTCGCCTCGTAGATGACATTGGCTCTCCACCATGTACCGTTTGACGTTTTGTCAGTAACAAAATATGAAGGACGATCAGCAACCCACGTCGTTTTAAGACCCATTTCTTCTTGAATTTCCCGCCACAAATCATCCTGTGGCGACACCTCCCAATCGAGACCTCCGCCGGGCAAATCCCATTTCCCCTTTTCCTCTTTCACGATCAAGAACTTGGTTCTTGTCTCATCGAGAACAAGAGCCTTGATGCTCACACGATAAAAACATTTGGGCAGGTCGAGGGTGGGCATGGCCTTTTGATTAGCAATATAAGTTTTTTCTATTCACGCACCCATACTATTCCCCGAACCATCTCCCCTTTGAATTTTACTCTTACGCCAACCAGCAATGAGCGGAAGAACGAATGTGAAAATATAGTACAGATATACATCGAGCTTATAGTACCCATCTGCAGGTTTCAGTGCTTTAACAATGAATACATAATCAAACAAAACTGCAACCAGTGTCCAAATGATTCCTAATAAAAAATAATACTGAAACGACCCACTTTTTATTTTCTTAAACAAAACCAAAAGTGTGATGACTATCCCTATTGGCATAATAATCCAACCAATCATGGTAGGCGGTGCAATGAAAAAGAGAATAAAACCAAGAACGTAGCCAACCAACCAGAGGATAATTCCCCAACCAAAAGCATCTTTGTAAAATTGCTTGTTCATAACCTAAGTATAACAAAACACACTTCATTCAGAGAAGTGTGTTTTGAACCGATATATGGTTTACTGCGCGCCCTCGTGGACTCTGTTGGAACTAAATTGAGAGAACGGAGTGGTTATGTGTATATACCTGATTTGAGAGAAAGAGTGGAAATGATGTGAGCAGTACCCCACCGTAATGCTCAGTATTTCTCTTCATTAGAAATTGATACAATGAACCAATGAAGCGAGATACCACTCAAAAACCATTTGACCATACCAAAAGCGTTTTGAAAGCTGTGTATGAGGAATTTTCCCGCTACGACCCATACGAATTGGACGAGTTAAATCTTGCCGAAGATCAACGGCTCATGTATGCAGATGCGTGGGATTATAAAAATGAGACGCTTCTCCCAAATAAAATCAAATCTGCAATTGAACGCGTTGGGGTCGAAACAATCCCCGACCCAAAAGAAAAGTGGTCGATACAAAATATCCTCTGGCTTTGGTACCACCATGCCATCAGTTGTGCACTGTGGCACTATGCCGACAAGGATGCGGCATTGGAGTTTTCCGCACGAGCACTTGCGTTACAATCAAAAAATAATCTTAACAAGATAACACAATTGCTCTATCTTTTAATTCGAGACAAACTTGAGGAGGCTGAGGCATGGGCAATGACGATCATCACGGAACCAGAACAATCCACTGCTCTTTATGATATGAAACTATACAAAAAAGGAGATTTTTTCAAGCGGCAACTCCCCGACTCTTCAGGAGAAATTTGATCTTTTTTAAAAAGAATGTAATTATATTTTATGGTAAATTCAAATTCGTCATAGAGGTGAGTTCAGACTATCTGTTTCTGGTTAAATGACTCAAAAAATTGCTTTGCCATAATAATATATTTTTTATAAAAGCCACTTGCGGATATTGTCTTGCTCCAAAAAAAAACTGCACAGGGTACGTAATTGTGTCGGGTATACGGTCGAGAGAAAACCAATCGAACCGTGACCCTTCTTCGTCGAGCTGCACATTCTGAGCATTTGTCGGTGCAAGATACAAATGCCAGTAGTGTATGTCTGCCCCACCTACACACTCATCGCCAGCCACCTCGCCTTCAAATACCAATCAGCATCGTCGAGTGCAACATACACTTCTTCTTCAGTTTCTCGCAATGCCGCCTCCTTCGGGTCTTCACCTTTGGAAATATGACCTGCGGGGATGGTGTACAAAAAAGGATATTTTGTCCGCAAGAAAAGTAGAAGCTCTTTAGTATCATTGAGAAGTAAGACGCCGGCACTGTAGTGTACCAGATCGCCTTTTTCATTGAATGACTGCATCATGCTTGGATCATAGATCAAAACACGCTCACTCAACTTGACGCAGGTATTGCAGTGATACATATTCCGCTCCCCTTCTTTTTTCTTCACTACGTCAACAGAGCCGCAGACGAAACAGTACTGTGTTTTTATACTTGGTAGTACGGAAGGAAATTGAGAGCGTTGCGCCATGGTACGATGTAGTTATACGCACATCATATCATGGTTCAAACGTCCCATCACTCACTGCAAACATGCAACAACCTCAAAGCTGTTCGCTTTGAGGTTGGCATTTTGCGCGGGTGATGGGACTTGAACCCACGACCTTCCGCGTGCACTCATTCCACTATTTTCATAGCGGGGTGGACTATATCTTCACCATGTGGTTCACTTACTCACCATGTAGGCGCTCCGGTATCTAGTCTCTACGGCGCCCCTCCATCATATAAAGGAGGGTTCCCACGGTATTCGCATATCCCTCATTGAGACTTAGGACTTAGCCTTCACCGTTATCCCGGAGAGTTTCAATCTGCCTTTCGGACAGAAAGCTGCACGTCTACAGGCGGACGCTCTAACCAGCTGAGCTACACCCGCTTATACAATGTCTGCAAGGCCTTGTCGAAGATTGATTTCTTACGGTCAAGATATATGCCCTGCAATGACCCATTATTATACATAATGCCATAAAGTGCAACACTGTCATGATGACTTAATACAAGTTCAAATCCCCGTACCTTATTTACGATAAAACCCCCGTGTATGCCTCGCAAACGAAGTTGATTGAGTAATGTCTGCAAAAATGACCGTGTACCTGATGTAAATCGCGAAGAAAATACCCATTTTGGATTTTTTCTATCTTTAACAATATGCTGACGAAAGTAGACACATCCGTCTCCGTCAAAGTATCCACGAACGAAATCACCGAAATATTTTTTTGGTATCACAGGATATTTAAGACTGTTGCTTTTGTTCTGAGTAAAACCAAGCCTCTCAAGATCAGCGAACATTTGCTTACTGCCAATCTGCAACCGATAACCCATTTTCCATTTTGCATCTCGTATACGTGGAGACACTTTGTGATTAGAGCCAAGTGCCCGTTGGATTTTTAGCAATAGCTCATGGTCGGTAATGTGAAATTCAATGAAGTGGGCACCACGATTGTTGCGTACCATGGTGCCGTCAGCTGCAAAAAAGCCAAGTACGTATGCCATGTCATGAGTCCACGTACCAAAAAATGCACGATTTATTTCTTTGTGGATAGGCATACTGTCATTATATCGTGACAGTATATTACTACAACCATTACTTCACCCGATCTCTGATCTCAAGGATGATGCGCGTGCCCCACAGAAGAAACGATGCGAGGCCAAAAGTGTGTCGGCGGAAGGACTTGCACCTTCGACCTTGGGTTTATGAGTCCCATGCTCTAACTACCTGAGCTACGCCGACATGTGCATACCGTAGCACTTTTTCGATTATGACTCAACATGCGCAGTGGGCTAGACGAACTTTCGCAAAAGCATCCCTGCCGTCGCTTCGAGAAGTCTTTCATACCAGGGTCGCAGTTGCCATTTGTTTAATAGCACTTCCTCGGCATGATCAAGATCTTTCAAAAACCGCTCGCTCAACGCCTCAATCACATCCTTTCTGACCGTATGCACATTGAGTTCATGGTTATAATACAGACTCAGGGGGTCGAGGTTGGCACTCCCGACCGTCGCCCATGAATCGTCGACCACCGCTGTTTTCGCATGGAGAATCTCTCCTTCGTAAAGAAAAAGTCTGACATGAGCATGTAAGAGTGACGTAAAATACGACCGCGCGGCAAGATCTGCCGCAAGCTGGTCGGAGCTTTTCGGTAGGAGGATACATATATCCACTCCCCTGCGTGCGACGTGCTTGAGCATACGCAAAAGGCCTCGGTCGGGAGAGAAGTATGGAGTGGTGATCCATACCCGCTGTCGCGCGCGTCTGAGTTTTCCCACGAGATCGTTGCGTATCCTGCGATGAGCGATACCCGGGGTATTGACCGCGACCTCGAATCCATCCTGTCGTTCGCCAGGGACGTCGAGTAACGACTCGTCTCCGTCACGAACTCCATGCCAGAGATCGTTGAACGCATATTTCAATTCTTTGACGATAGATCCACGTAGTTGTATGTGCGTATCGCGCCACGTACGCGCTCGCTCATTGATGATTACTCCCCCCACAAAGGCGACTTCGCTATCGACAACGACCAGTTTGCGATGATTGCGCACGATATGGAGCAAAAATCGGAGCGGCCTCCACGGCGCACCTATGGTATTCCATTCCACTTCCACTCCTGACTTGATCATCATGCCAAGCATCTTGCTTGCCAGAAGCTCCGCGCTTCCGATACTGTCCACGAGTACGCGTACCATCACTCCCTCTTTTGCCTTTTGAGCAAAGAGTTCTGCGAATTGGTGTCCGATTTCTCCTTCCTTAAAACTTTCAAAAGCGAATTGTTCGAATCGTATGCTTTTCTTTGCCTCTCTACAGGCAGCAAGCATCGCATCCCATGCGGTATGGGAATACCAATGCAGTTTCCACCGAGCATAAAGCATATTTTGATTTCAACTTGTTGCGGGGGCTGGATTTGAACCAGCGACCTTCAGGTTATGAGCCTGACGAGCTACCAGGCTGCTCCACCCCGCTATCGTGTAACCCTAGCGTACACTCTTTTTTGACATGATGCAAGCGTAAGCGTTAGAGGTAATGAAATTCTTTGAATACCTCTGCGTACCTATCGATCACGCGTTTCGCTTCGCGCTGCGTGAGGATGAAATCGGAACCGCTATGCGCGATGCGATTGCGGGTCTTGTGCGCCTCCCATGCATCGTTGAGCGTGACAAAATCCGATGGCTCGACTTGCTTGAGTTTATCGCCAAGCGAGGCACCCCGATACCCCATGCGAGTAACGATCTCATCGAGAATGACGTCCGCTTCGATGATCGCAAGGCGCCAGTCATTTGGATTTTCGGAACTGACGTGCGTCACGATCGTGTCCCATCGTTTATTACGCATCGCATGAACTTGCTCGGGAATCTGTGCGCGGAGCTTGTTCGCTTCGCGGGCACGGATCTGATTGGTGCGTATCGTGAAATAAATGAGCAACGTAAGCGCGATAAACGAAACGATAAACGCGATGATCGTCCATGACGAGATGAATGTTGCGATCCACGCGCTCGGGCCGCGACTCTCCAGAACGCGTTCGGCGACCCACCCGTCCGGCCCACTTGCAAAATCAACGTCCCACCAACGCGAACCTTGCACGGTCTCTGGCCCACCCCTCAACATGCCGGTAATACCGGACGGTTGAAAGCCGATCAGTGTTCCCTGTATCGGCGCGGAGAAAACGTCGGTTGCCGAAATGGTCGCCACGCGCGTTTTCAAAGGCGTCAGAGCCGACAACTCGCCCAAATGGCGCACGCTGTCGATAGGGTGATAGATGTCGATACCCGTCTGCGCCTGAATGGACTGTGGGATGCGCGCAAGCGCCTGCGCAAACACGTACAGCAGAAGGACCCATAGGACAAAACTCCATATTGATGTCTCCCCCGATGATTCTTTCTCTTCTGCTGGCATGATGACACAAGAACGGCACGCGCCAATGTGCTATGCTTTTCGCTCTCCCGTGACATCTTTGCTTATCGAAAACAGCGTAGCTTCATTCATGTGCGATGCCATAAATTGTATACCAAGAGGCAGCTGACTTCCATCGCGTTGTACCGTACCCGAAGGCACTGATATGGCGGGGATGCCCGCGATGTTTGCAGGAACGGTAAAGATGTCTTCGAGGTACATGGAAAGCGGGTCGCTCTTTGCACCGAACTGGAAAGCGGGTGTCGGCGTCGTCGGCGTTGCGATGACATCGACCGTTTGAAAGACATTGAGAAATTCGTCGGTGATCTTTTTGCGAGCTTGGGTTGCTTTGCCGTAATACGCGTCATAATATCCGGCCGAAAGCACATATGCACCTAAAAGGATCCGTCGCCGTACCTCGGGCCCAAAACCAGCGCCTCGCGATTTTTTATAGTCGTCGATACGATTGGCACCCGAGACATGCAGGCCATACCGCACACCATCGAAACGTGCAAGGTTGGTGGATGCTTCGGCAGGCATGAGCACATAATACGTCGCAAGCGAATAGCCGATCGTCGGCAGTTCGACATCGACAAGCGTATATCCCTGCGCTTCAAGTTTTTTAAGCGTCGCTTCAAAATTTTCTTTCACATCGGGATCGAGACCTTTCTCGACAAATGCGCGCGGCACGCCAATTATCAGTTGTTTTTTGGTCGGTGCAGACGGGATCATACGGTCGGGCAAGGTGGTGCTGTCAAGCGGATCGTGACCGCGGATCGTATTGAAGAGGGTTTCGGCGTCTTCGACCGTCTTTGCAAATGGTCCGATAACATCGAGCGATGAACCCATCGCGATGAGGCCGCTACGCGAGACCGAACCATACGTCGGTTTGAGACCGACCACGCCACAAAATGCAGCAGGCTGTCGGATCGAACCGCCAGTGTCCGAGCCAAGCGATGCCACCGCTCCATTCATAGCAACCGACGCGGCCGAACCACCGGAGGAGCCCCCGGGCACCCGTGTCGTGTCGTGGGGATTTTTCGTTGTGCCCCACGCCGACTTTTCCGTAGATGAGCCCATGGCAAATTCATCGCAATTGGCACGTCCTAAAAATACCGCACCGGCTTTTTTCAGTTTCGTCA
>CAZDRD010000021.1:1267-9459 GCA_964507945.1 uncultured Candidatus Saccharibacteria bacterium | reverse complement strand
TGTGCCGAGGACCAGGATCGAACTGGTGACCCCACGCTCTTCAGGCGTATGCTCTACCAACTGAGCTACCTCGGCAAATTATGTCAGGGCAATTCACTTAAAAAAATTACGCACTTCTTCTGTGGCCCACCCTCGAAACGAACTGTCGGGAGTGCTTGACGAAACTGCTCCGGTGATGCTTTGCATCTGTGCGTAGATCTGCTCCACTTGAGCCACATACGGCGCAAGGAAAACATAATATACCATGTACGAGCCCACAAGCAAAACGAGCCAAAATAGCACCCGAAACGTCCTCCCCATCCACACGTCACGACGCATCGCACGCAACATGCGGTTGTTTTCCTGCGTCAACTTGATGTTGGCGCGTACTAACTCTTGCAGATCTTCATCGGTATACATGCCCATGGCGTCAGTATACCATGGACATGTATCCTGCGAAGGGCGCTATTGTTGATTTACTTCCCGATACCAAGCAACACATCGGCAAATTGCTCGGGCTGTGCCAAGAACGGCAAGTGACTCGTGTTCATGGTATAGACCTGCTTGATAGAGCCGTTATCTGCCACCATTTTCTTCTGGAGGGGGTTGCCCACCGCAAAGTCATTGGTCGTTTCAATGTAGTATTTTTCCACTTGGCCGAAGTTTGCGTCAGTGAGCACCGCTTTTTCCTGCAGCGGCTTGGTCGGCTCGCCTTTGTGATTTTTGAGAAGATCGTCTTTTATCTGTTGAGGGCAATCCGCACAAAATGCTTCCACCAGAACGCTTTTCTTGATCGTTGCCGTCGTATAATCGGCCGAGAGTTCCAGGTTGGGTCCTATCTTGCTCACCGCATCGGTCTTTGAAAGCGAAGTGAGATCATCGCCATTTTTTGGCAAATACGCCGCGACGTACACCAGATATTTTATCTTTGAAGGGATCTTTTCAGCGACTTCCGAAACGACGAGGCCTGCCATGCTATGTCCCACGAGCACTACCTGACCGGGTTCCTGATTAATGACATTGGTGACGGCATCGACATATGTTGCAAGTGAGATTTGGCTTGCAGGGGTCGTGTCGGTACCATGACCAGGCAAATTGACCGTGATAACTTTGTTACCTTTTGCTTCAAGTAGGGGTTTTACCCTATCCCACGCATGTTCGTCTTGCCACGCGCCATGCACCAACACATAGGTCTCACCTGCGGTCGCCGATGGCGTGGTGGTCGAGGTTGAATCAGACATATTTTTGTCTTTTTTCAAGGCACCTGATGCAAAGATGCCTAGAGCGATTAAAACGATAACGACAATGATAGCGATCGTTGTTCTCATAATGGGGTTTTAATAAAAATGTAATAAGAAGAATAAAGAATAAAGCACACCGTGCAGTATAGCACAGTTTATAAGGAAGATACTATTTTACTTCAGCGCGATGTCTTGGTGCCCTCGGCAGGAATCGAACCTACAACCACTCCTTAGGACGGAGTTGTTATATCCATTTAACTACGAGGGCAAAATGCTCCGTACAGAGCATTTTGCGCACAAATCCCAGCTATTCTTTAATACCCAGCAGATCGGAAATTCTTTCTTTGTCATAACCGATCACGAGTTCATTGCCGATCGTAATGACTGGCACACCCATCTGCCCTGACCGTTGGATCATTTCTCGTCGTTTTTCCAAGTCGGTTGCCACGTTATAATCCGTAAACTGCACCTGATGCTCGGTAAAAAAGTCTTTAGCCATGTGGCAGAAATGGCACGTCGGCGTGCTATATATAGTGACTGTTTTGTCCATAAAAATAAAACGATAAGCTCGTAAAGTGCGCTTATTGTACCATACCGGTGCGGGTAAGGGGAATCGAACCCCTGTCTCAACCTTGGGAAGGTCGCATTCTACCACTAAACCATACCCGCATGTTTTTTCTTCAATGTCTCACCGAGGGCATGCGAGGCGGCGAAGCCTCACATCGTCCATCCACTAAATCATACCCAACACGCCTACCATCCGAACTTTTCCCACAGTCTGCCAAGAAAATTCTTTTCTTTTATCGGAGGTGAGACGTCTTTTTGTTCTTTATCCTTGTCAATAAGCACGATCATGCGTTCGCCCGGCTTGCCGACCTCGTATTTTTCACGCAATTCTTCCTCTACACCACGTTCCGAAGAGAGACGCTCGATCTCTTTGTCAAGCGTGGCTTCACGCTCCTTGAGCCTTTCAAGCTCCGCGGTCGCCGCAAGCATATTTGCGTGCGCTTCACGCTCCTTGAGATAGGCATGCCACGCCACCATCATGCAATATGCTACAGGAATGAGCAATACGATAAGAACCGGCCGAGAATAGAGCACTCGTTTTAGTTTTCTTTTTTCGTAGAACTCAAGCATGCGGCAAATATTGCGATATAATCGCTTTACGTGTAGTATACTACAATCAACTATCAGCAAAAATATGTCATTTCTTTTTCACCACAAAACCAAAAAAGCAATGCAGTACCTCTGGATAGCGCTTTCGATCATCATTATCCTCAGCATGGTCATCACCTATACTGGCTTGAGCCGTGTTTCAACGCAGACGCCGCAGGACGCGCAAGCGCAAGGAAACCAACTTCCCCCAACACCTTCCTCTACTCCAGTTACCGCCTCGAGTACGCCCGAACCGGTCCAGAAGCTTCCGTTTAGAGTGACGCCTAATTAGTCGCTTGTTTTCATCATCGAAAGGAAAACGTCGTGCGGAATGTGGACTTTGCCCTGGGCCTTCATGCGTTTTTTGCCTTTCTTTTGTTTTTCAAGCAATTTCATCTTGCGTGTGATGTCGCCACCATAGAGCTTGGCGGTGACATCTTTGCGAAAGGCAGACAACGTTTTTGAAGAAAGGATGCGCCCCATGGCAACGGCCTGTATCTTTGCGACAAATTGCTGCCGCGGAAGCGCAGCATGGAGTTTTTCCACCGCACGTTCGGCTTCTTCTTGCACGCGACGACGCGAAACCACGCGCGTAAACGCGACTACCGGCTCCTCCGCTACCAGCAAGTCCATCCGCACTACGTCTGCATCACGCAGGTCACTCAACTCGTAGGATACGGAAGCGAAACCGGATGTGATACTTTTGAGTTTGTCGAAAAAACCGCGCATCAATTCCCGCAACGGCATCTCGACGATTACTTTTGTCCGGTCATCGCCGAAGTTTTCCGTGCGTTTTGCTTCTCCTTCGTGGTCATACAAAAGCGTCATGACCGCACCGACGTACGCAGGTGGTGTCAGCACGGTGACGATCACCCATGGTTCACGGACTTTTTTGATGCGGCCGTGGTCGGGAAATTTGTGCGGAGAGTACACCATCGTGGTCTCGCCTGAGGTCAATTCGACTTGGTAGGTGATGGACGGCAAGGTCACCACCAGATCAAGGTCGAATTCGCGACGTAGACGTTCGGTGATGATCTCCAGATGGAGCATTCCCAGAAAACCGCAACGAAAGCCACGTCCGAGTACTCCGGATGTTTCTTCTTCAAAGGTAAGCGACGAATCCGAAAGCCGCAGTCGGTCGAGGGCCTGGCGCAGTAATACAAAATCGTCTTGGCTTTCCGGATAGATGGAGGCCCACACGACCGGACTTGGCAATTTGTACCCCGCAAGTGCAGGGGCGTGAGATTTTGCACCCAAAAGCGTATCGCCCACCGATGCGACGCCGGGTTCTTTGATACCGGTGACGATATAACCGATCTCGCCTTGTGAGAGCGCCTCGCATGCCACTTCTTGAGGAGCGAATATCCCTGTCTCGAGTACTTGAAACTGCCCTTTTGCCGCAGCAAAGCGAAGGGTGTCGCCTTTTTTAACACTGCCGTTTACCACCCGCACGTACACGATGACGCCACGATGGTTGGAATATTGAAAATCAAAGACGAGTCCTCGGAAATCTTCGACTTCGTTTTCATCTTTGTTGGTCGGCGCAGGCACGCGCGCAATGATGACGTCCAGAAGCTCTGTGACCCCGGCACCTGTTTTGCCTGAGGTCTCCAATATGTCAGCGATATCGCAATTGAGCAGTTCGGCGACTTCGAGCTTGACCTCATCGGTTCGTGCAAGGGGCGCATCCACTTTACTGACTGCAGGTACGATAGTGAGTCCCTGCTCACGTGCCATGGAGAGCGTGGTAAGCGTCTGTGCCTGCACGCCTTGTGTCGCGTCTACCAGAAGCACGACACCTTCAACCGCTTTCAGTGCACGCGAGACCTCGTACGAAAAATCAATATGCCCGGGCGTATCGATGAGATTGATGATGTATTCTTTGCCGTCCTTATGATGGATCATGCGTACCGGCTGCATCTTGATCGTGATGCCCCGCTCCCGTTCAAGCTCCATCTGGTCAAGTACCTGGTCGCGCATTTTGCGCTTTTCGATGGTCCCCGTCACCTCAAGCATACGATCGGCAAGTGTTGACTTGCCGTGATCTATGTGGGCTATTATAGAGAAGTTGCGTATGTGTTGCATGGCTATGACACCAAAGCTCGCAGATGAGCCGTCTTTTGAATGTACCATATTCTACCCCAAAACGTGTATAAATGCATTGACTCCCCACACAGAAGGAGTATGCTCGCTTCTCAGAACAGTGGCTTTTGCTTGGTGCAAAAGCTGTGAAAATGGGGTCATGATGGAAGCTGGTCCAAAAACCTTCCTAGGCTTATTGCATACACGCCGCCCAATCTATGCAGTATGCGCCGGTAACAAGCCGGCCGTATATGTCCTATATCCGGGGAAAATGCCTGACACGCTCTATGTGCGCTTT
Organism: uncultured Candidatus Saccharibacteria bacterium; assembly: GCA_964507945.1. Taxonomy (GTDB): domain Bacteria; phylum Patescibacteriota; class Minisyncoccia; order Phycocordibacterales; family UBA12088; genus CAZDRD01. The sequence continues at coordinate 4,704 of CAZDRD010000021.1, read as the reverse complement.
AGTGGCCATAGCCCTGAAGCACGTGAACAAATGCAACTATCCGGTACCATGGCTTGGCAAAAGTGGTTACGTGAGCAAAATGTGGATTCTCTCCACCTCTCAAAAACCACCGCCCAAATCGCTTTGATACTCGCTACGATCGCATACCGCGCGACACGAGTCATGCACCCCCGAAACAAGCAGACACTCATCTTACCTTGATTGGTAAGTGAGCGGATCGAAAAATCGAGCCTCTTCGGCTCGATTTTTCTTTGTAATCATGGTGGCTACTACGGATTTTACGCGTACTCCAACTGGTTTTTCTATTCCGGTACGATCACTTTTTTCTTCCAGAATCTGCTTCGTAGTGACGCGAATACCACGCGAAGCTCTTCGCTTTTGAAAATGATCAATATGCAGACGAGTGTTGCAATACCGATGAGCCCGGCCATGATGCCCTGTATAAAGACATGCGCGGAAGTAGTGAGCGGAAACAAAGGGTCGACGAGTCGCAACGTTCCATACGCAACAGCCCCGCCACCAAGCGATGCGAGGCCGCTTTTCCATATGACCGACCACAATGAACCCGCCACGCGGGCAAAATCGCGCTCGAATAACAGAAGCAGGAGGAGCGCGTTGAAAAGCGCGGCGCAGGTGTAGCCCAAAGGAAGCATGATGATCACCGTGCCGGAGAGATCATCGAGCCGCAGCAGTGTATCCCAAAAGTCTCGCCATGCGGGGACGTTGATGAAAAGCATGGTAAAAAGGTAGGCACTCATAAATGCAATGAGCATTGAAGCGACATTGACGACAAGCGGCTTCCAGGTATTGCCTGCCGCATAGTAGCCACGCACCAAAAGCAAGATGAGCGCCTGCGCGGCAAGCGAGATGACGAACAAGGCAAACCCTGCCGCAGTGAGCCGCGTGGCCGACCAGTCAAATGCCCCCGACCCTAAAATAACTCGCACGATATGCGCCCGCAAGACGATGCACAGTGCGATCGCCGGCAGGGACCAGAACAAAATATGCCGTGCCGTGGTCGTGATATGCTTGAGAAATAATTCACGGTCGCCGCTTGAAAAATATTTCGCAAGTGTTGGGAACGCTGCGACCGAATAACTGACACCGATGATCGAGAGCGGCACTGATTGAAGATTGTATGCAAAGGTAAAGACCGATATGGAGCCCGTCGCAAACAAGGACGCGAGTGCCTGCAAAAAAAGCATAGAAAGTTGTTGCGCGGAGAGCGTCAGCGTGCGCGGTAAAGACACCGTGATCACTTTTCTTACCATGGTGCCATCAATGGCAAACCGAAGTCGTGGCATCATGCCGGAGACACGAATATAAGGCACCTGCACCAACAAATGCAATGCAGCGCCCAACACGACCCCCCACGCAAGCCCTGAAGGCCCCAAAAGCGGGTAGAGCACCAGCAGCCCGACGATGATGCCTACGTTGTACACGATAGGGGTCGCTGCGTAGAGGAGGAACCGTTGACGCACCTGCGCGATACTCCCGAAGAAATTGGAGATGCCAAGCAAGATCGGTTGGATGAGCATGATACGCGAAAGGTGAATCAAACTTTGAAGCTCTTGCGGGCCGAAGCCAGAAAAAAGCTTCGGCAAAATATATGGGGCAAGGACAAACAAGAGCGCCGAGCACGCAGTGATAGTAAAGACGAAAAAACTAAAGATACTTGAGAGAAACGCACGCGCTTTCTCCGGCGACTGATGTATTTTTTCTTCGAGGAATGGGATCAATACATATACACTCACCAGTGACGCGACTGCCGCAAATAACACGTCCGGCAGGCGAAACGCGGCGTAGTACATATCGAGCATCGTGCCCGCCCCGAACATATGCGCAAAGAGTCGATCGCGCACCAGCGCAAGAAGTTGCGAAAGGATAGCGAACGCACCTAAGAGATAGGCGGCCTCATGCAGACCGCCTATCTCTTTGTAAAAGAAGGATGCCAATCGCTTCCGCATATCCTATGCCATTGTCATGTAATTATTCACCCTTGATAGGCGGCCCGGAGCGATCTTGAACTTCTTGTTCCGGAGCCGGTGGGATGTTGGGGAGCGGCGGTTGGCCCGCACGTAAGTTTTGAAGAATCATCTTTACTTCGGCGTTGTCGGGGTTGGTTTTCTCAATTTCGACGAATTGGTTGATCGCCTCTTCTTTGTTACCCAGCCGCCAAGACGTAAGTCCTAGGAAGTATCGAGCATTCGCGTATTGCGCATTGAGGTCAACCGCTTTACGCAACGCCGCGAGTGCTTCGGCGTAATTGCCAACGCTGTAATTAAGCAATCCCAACTGGAAGAACGTCACTGGGTTTTGCGGATCGAGAAGTGCCGCCGCTTGCACAGCCTGGATTGCTTTGGGCACATTACCTTTTTGCACCTGTATCTGCGCCATCAGGAACATCGCTTCGGTGTACGCGGGGCGGAGGCGTATCGCTTCTGCTGTGTATTTTTCCGCTGCATCATTATTGTCGCGGGCACGTTCAAGATACGCATAGGCCAGCGTTATTGCAGGACTTTCCGGTCGTAGGCGTGCGGCGGTATCGTATGCACGCACGGCGCTTTCGTATGCGCCCTGGATCCCCAAAGGCACGACACGTCCATACACCGAACCAAGCTCCATCCAGTTTTTGTATTCCTGAGGATCGTTTTGTCTAGCAGCCTGAGCGCGCGTGATTGCATCGGCAAGGATCGCCTGGAAACGGCTCTGGCGGTCTTCATTGCTGATATCTTGAGCGGCAATAAGATCATTGAGGCGCAAAATAGCAAGATCGGTGCTGAAACGTAAGTAGGTATCGGCCTCATAGAGGGTAAGCGCCCGCTTGATATACCCTTCCGCCTCATCAATATTTCCATTTTGCTGGAGCACGATGGCCGCTTTCTGATACAGGATTCCGGCTGCATAACGCTGGCCGATCGCAAACATACCCGAGATGCCGCCCAAGAAACAAAGTGTCAGCAAGAGTGCCGCAACAAAACCGAAGTTCGGATTATCGGCAAATACCACCGAGAATTGACGCGGTGCATTGTTGCGAAACATCAGTGAGGCGATCGAGATGCCGGTCACCAAAAATGCAAGCGAGAGTAACACCGGTGTCGGTGTCTGGAAGATCGCTATCGTCCATAAGTATAACGCGCCCAAAAATGACGAGAGGGAGAGGAACGAAACGATCTCGTCTTCTTTGGAACGGATGATCAGCGTGCGGAAGCCCGTCATGAGGAAAAGCGCAAGAAAGACGATCCACGCTACGGCACCGAGTGCTCCAGTCGTTATAAACGAGGTTGGTATGAATCCGATGCCGGTATCGAAGTCCGAATTCCAGAATATCGTATTATTGAGCTCGCGCGGACGATACAATGACCAGTCCTGCGTAAACGTTCCCGGGCCGGATCCAAAGATGGGATTGGTGTTGTAGACTTGATGAGCGATCGTAA
>CAZDRD010000021.1:0-1167 GCA_964507945.1 uncultured Candidatus Saccharibacteria bacterium | reverse complement strand
AGCATCAGGAATGCGACACTGATGACCAGCTCGACCGCAAGCAAGACCTTGATCCATCCTTGCGGACGTATGACCGAGAGCGACACCAACGAAAGTACGGCAATGAGTCCGTAAAAAATACCACTGTCATAGAGCGTTCCAAGCGGGGTTGCCGCATTGGTCGGAAACAAACCCCCGAAAGAAAGGAGGCTATTTCCGAAGATCAAACGCACGATGATAAACAGGCCTAACACGCCCGCTGAGGCAAGGAATGCAAGATACGCCGTCAGTATGCGTTCTTTTGTCTTGAAAAGAAGCGTGGTGAGCACGCACAGCACCGTCGCAAGCAGTATGAATCCTGCGGTATCCGAACCGATACGCTCCCCAAAGAATTCCGCACCGGGACCGCCGGAAAATATCGCTGCCACGCCATATGCAAGCGGCAAAAGCCATACGCTGAAGAACAGAGGATGAACCGGAATGTCGATGCGTTGCTCTTTCAGCCGCCCGATCACGAAGAATAGTAAGGCGAGGAGGGTGAGCAACGCGACGACAAAGGTCTTGGTAAATTGGAAAGGCACCGAGATCGAGGGTATGAAGAAGATAGGTCCGAGGAAAATGAGGGCGACGAGACACCAGAATCCGATCGTATCGAAAATGCTGCCCGACGAAGTCTCTGACCCATGATGGAAGGGTTGATGCATGATGGCGAAATTTAGCCAATAAACAATACTTCATTATACCAACCATACCGCATTGTCAAAGTATTTTTCCCCAAAAACACCAATGCCTCCTTTTGAAGGAAGCATTGGTGATATTGTCGCTTGTGCCTGTAAGCCGAATTCTGTATCCCGCTGGGGACGACAGTCATTTATCTTGATGTTAGGTTACCCTAACATTCTAGCGGCACTTCCCCGCCCATGGCGGGGACACGGCCTTGCATTCAGGTAAGGATTTTGCCGTTTCACTCCTGCATTGCTGCAGGACTATTCCGTTTGCACGGAACCCTCTCACCTTTCGGTTGAAGCGTCTCTGCTCGCACCTCTTGGATTGCTCCCGACGGGCGTTACCCGCTACCCTGCTGCCCCACCAAAGGCGAGGCGAATGTTCGGACTTTCCTCTATCTAACCCGAAAGCTAGACAGCGACTGTCCGGCACAAGCAGGAAAAGTATAGCACGAAAAGTCAG
>CAZDRD010000020.1:7932-9517 GCA_964507945.1 uncultured Candidatus Saccharibacteria bacterium | reverse complement strand
ACCGAAATCAAAAATCTTGGGTTGGTCATCGTGACCAGCGACAAAGGTCTTGCGGGTGCGCTCAACAGCTATATCTTTCGCGAGACCCATAAGCGCATAAGAGAAAGCGGGCTTTCATCCGATCATATCCATCTGGTGACGATCGGAAAAAAGGCGTATGAGCATTTTCATCGCCGCGGCTTTCATATCATGGAGCACATCGAGGGCTGGGGCGAAGGCGTGGCATTGGGCGATCCGACCGATCTTTCGCAAACCATCATCAACGCGTTTCTATCAGGAGATGTTGATACCTGGCACGTCATTTATACCAATTTCCATTCGACATTCAAACAAGAACCGGTTACGCGTAAGCTTGTGCCGGTATCGTTTACCGGGCTTGCCGACACCATCAAGGGCATCATCCCCGAACGCGGAAAATATGCCGAGCTTCGGATGCTCAACACTTCTGTACCCCATGAATACCTCTTTGAACCGGGGCCGAAAGAAGTGCTCGACGAACTGTTGCCGTACCTCATCGCCGTGGAGCTCTATCATGCCATCCTTGAGAGCAACGCTTCGGAACATTCCGCGCGGATGGTCGCCATGAAGTCCGCGTCCGATCGCGCGCGCGACCTTGTAAAAGACCTCACGCTCGATTACAATAAAGCACGTCAAGGTGCGATCACGGCGGAAGTGAGCGAAATTACCAGCGGTATTGAGGCGATGCGTTAAATATATGAACAAAGGCACTATTTCACAAGTTATCGGAACAGTCGTAGACGTCGAGTTTGGGGGCGTGTTGCCGTCTATCCGTAACGCGCTCACCGTGCGCAATCCCGCAAACAAAGAAGTGAACATGACGCTTGAAGTCGCACAGCACTTGGGACTGGGACAGGTGCGCTGTATTGCCATGGCTTCGACCGATGGCCTCGCACGAGGTGATGAAGTGACCGACACTGGTGCGCCCATCTCGGTCGACGTCGGTGAAAAAGTACTGGGCCGTATGTTTAATGTTGTCGGCGAACCCATCGACGGACTCGGCGAAGTTCGTGGCGACGATCGCTGGCCCATACACCGTGATCCTCCGGCCTTCAAAGAACAATCAACCAAAACCGAAGTATTTGAAACGGGCATCAAGGTCATCGATCTTCTGGTGCCTTTCATCAAAGGTGGCAAGGTCGGACTTTTTGGCGGCGCAGGTGTCGGCAAGACCGTACTCATTCAGGAACTCATCCGCAACATCGCGGCAGAGCACGGCGGCTACAGCGTGTTTGCGGGAGTCGGCGAGCGCGTGCGTGAAGGGAACGACCTGTATCATGAAATGAAGGAGTCCAAAGTGCTCGAAAAAACTGCGCTGGTGTTCGGGCAGATGAACGAAGTACCCGGTGCTCGCGCGCGCGTAGCGCTCACGGGGCTGACGCTTGCTGAATACTACCGCGATGAGCTTGGCAAAGATGTGCTCTTTTTCATGGACAACGTCTTTCGCTTCACGCAGGCTGGCTCGGAAGTTTCGGCGCTCCTTGGTCGCGTGCCTTCTGCGGTGGGTTATCAGCCGACGTTGGCGCAAGAGATGGGTCAGCTGCAGGAACGCATCACCTCAACCAAA
>CAZDRD010000020.1:0-7895 GCA_964507945.1 uncultured Candidatus Saccharibacteria bacterium | reverse complement strand
TGTACGTGCCTGCAGACGACCTCACCGACCCGGCGCCTGCAACGACGTTTGGACACCTCGATTCGACCGTGGTCTTGGCACGCGAACTTGCGGCACTCGCGATCTACCCGGCCGTCGACCCCCTGGAGTCTTCTTCGACGGCACTCGATCCGACGATCGTCGGAGAAGAACATTACTTTGTCGCCAACGAAACAAAAAGAATCCTGCAACGTTATAAAGATTTGCAGGATATCATCGCGATCCTCGGCACCGAAGAACTTTCCGACGAAGATCGCCTGATGGTCGAGCGCGCACGCAAGATCCAGCGCTTCTTGTCCCAACCGTTCTTCGTTGGGGAAGTGTTCACGGGTACTCCAGGTGCATACGTCCCGCTTGCCGACACGATCCGTTCTTTCAAAGAGATCATCGAAGGCAAACACGACGAAAAGTCCGAACAGTCCTTTTACATGAAGGGAAGTATTGAGGGGGTGAAATAGTAAAGAAGTACCCCCTCACGAGGAGGGGGTCGAGGAAACTTTCGTATCCAATTCCGCTGCGGGTTCATCCGCCCCTAAGTTCGGACACAATTATATCCAAACGTTCTACAATTGCGGCGAGACCAATGGCTAATATTATCGCAATCCCTCTGATCATGGATATACCCGTAAGAAATACCATGAGTAGGAGGCCGACTAGACCCACCAACATGGCCCACCCGGCGATAAACCGAACCACTGTATGCATTTGATCCTCACTGTGTTTTAACCTTCGACGCCGGTAATAATATACATTATATAGATATATTTGTCAATCATGCTCAACATTCATATTGCAAAAGTAAATGGGATCCTTTTTCACGGACAAGCTGACTCGATCACGGCGCCCGGGGCCGAAGGGGAGCTTACGGTACTGCCCAACCACATACCGCTGGTGACTACCCTCAAACCGGGCCGCATCACGGTGCGCAAAAATGACACTGAAGAAGTATTTGAAGTCGAAAAGGGAATTTTGGAAGTAACCAAAGACGCCGCGACGGTGCTTTTATAAAAAACTTGAAAGAAGAAAAGGCTCGTGAGAGCCTTTAATTTCAGCGACTGGTTTTAAGTGAAGACAACTTTGCTGGGAAAATTAGAAGCGTCCCAACCTTGTCCCCGCCTGAATGTACAATTTTGCTATGTGATCTAGTAGCAAAATGGTGACCACTGCAGCCCCAACTAAGACGACAGCACCCAGCCAGTAGTGTGTAAACACCAACCAACCGAGCGCCGCGAGCACCCCTATGACTAGGAGGCATCCCATGGCGCTGATTGCACCAAAGGTCCACTCCCTTTCAACTAACATTAAGAGAGTGGTCAATATTAACATGACCAGCGCCACAAAGGCAACACGGGTTAAGTAAACTAAAATGTTGGTTTTTTAATGAGCGAAATGCGAAAAATAATCGACGATTTTTAAAACAGTCTTTTTTACCGAGCTACTGCAACACAAAAAGCCCTTAGGGGGCTTTTTGTGTTGAGCAACTATTCTTTTGAGATCGTAGGTAATCTCGTTTAGTCGTAATTATGTATAAAACAAATGAAATACCTTGCAATATAAGACTTTTTCTTGAGAGCGACCAACATTTTAGTTTACTTAGGCCAGGATTGAGTGTCAACATGTCTGAACTCCTCTTGAGAACTCGATTCCCTGCGGTCTCTGTCGCAGGTTGTTTCAGATTAAAGTATACATATAAAAGTCAACTTGTCAAACCACTGTCACGGTCGCTTGCTTTTTGATACAATGTCGCAAGACTGATGTTTTGGAATAAACCAACTAAATGAGAGGTACTGGAGATGTATCGAATCTCACTTCCTAAAGAACAGACATGTGTTGCTTTTGCAGGGCATGGCATCGATCTTGCAGACGGCAATGACATTGCGAGACTGCGCAGATGTTATACAAGGGCAGAAACGCGGCTTGCTCTGACGGAAATGACACTGGGTAGTCCTATCGAAGCATTGCTACAGTCAGACCATTGGCGCACATCGTCGACAGCCTATCAGGTACTGAAGCTTGGCATCGATATGGCGTGGCTCTCGGCACTCGAGGATGAGCTGGGTATGTCCCTTCCTGATATCGCCTCACATGGAGTGGGGATGTCGCTCGGAGAATTAGAGGCTCTCGTTGCAGCAGAAGTATGGCAACTTCCTGTCGGGCTTGAACTCCTCAAAAAACGTGGCCAATGTATCGAACGTCATCAGCCGTCCACGGGTCAGTGGGATGCACACGCATTAATTGGGGTGATGCGCGAGGCCGTTTCAGAAGCTATTGAAGGTTTGCGTGGCCGTGGCTTCGCAACACTTTCAATCACCAATCACAACGGTGAGCTTATCGTGATTGTGGGAGGGCATAAAAAAGAACTCGAAGCGCTGATAGAGGAACTTAAAAATAGTAACGGGAAACTAAGAGTCAATGCCGACCTCAGACTTGGCAACATTTTCCACCACCCGACTTTGCAGGCTGCTGCAAATGAATTCGAAGAAACAGTAAGACGGTCCGACCCAAACGAACCGACGATCAAAGTACTTTCGAATGTCACTGGCGTTCCCCATGAAGGGATCGCGCACTTGCCGCATCGACTCGGTCAGCACTTAGTACATCCCGTTGAGCTTGTCGGAAATATCAAGTACCTTGTGTCGCAGGACGTCAAGAACATCATTATCTTAGGTGTGCCCGGCCCGCTTATAGCGCTCATTGGGAGAAAGTTCAAAAACGTCATGGTTGTTAACTCTCTCGAGTCCCTTTGGGACACGAAGCAGAAACTGCTCTTGTCATGCTAAAGGTGCATGACCTCTCGAAAGTGCCGCTGGCCAAATGGTCAAGCGGCTTCTTTTTTTGCGGGCAGGGGATCGTGCGCGTGACGCACGGGGACACCGGGCCATTTGAGGTAGAGGGCGGGCAAAAGGATAAGGGTGAGCACGCCGGTAAACGAAAGACCGAAGATCATCGAGACGCCGATCGGCTTCCAAAGGTCATCGGCAAAGAGAAGGGGGAAGAGGCCGATGACCGAGGCGATCTTGGTCAAAAGGATCGGCCGCAAGCGTATTGCTCCGCCGTCGATGACGACCTGACGTATCGGCATGTCAGGATGCTCGACACGCAAACGATTGAAGACGTCCATAAGAATGATCGCATGATTGACGACCACTCCCGAAAGCGCGATAAAGCCAAGCATCGTAGGAAATGACACCGCTTGACGCGTGATGAAGATGCCCAACAGCACGCCAATGAGCGAGAGAGGCACGACCGCAAGTACGAACAACGCCTGGCGATATTGGTTGAACTCGATGATGAGGACGACCAGGATAAGGATCACGCCAAGAATAAGCGCGATGAACATGTCTTTGAAAGACTGATCGACTTCTTCGTTCTCGCCGCCGACCTTCATGGTGACGCCGTCGGGAATGTGTACATCGGTTTTTGCCTTATCTTGAAACGCTTTCGTGACGTCAGCCGCATACGCTCCTGGCGCGAGTTGACTCACGACGGTAATGATACGCTTCTGATCTTCGTGGTTGATCACATCGCTCGCACTGTCGAGGTTGACTTTGATAAGCGACCCCAGAAGTACGGTACCGGTCTGTGTCTGGATGGGGAGGTTGGCGATCGTGTCGATGTTGGTCTTGATCGTATCGTGCGGCGTTTTGAAGTTGGAATTGAGATCAACCTTTACCATGACGCTGATCTCCTCGTTACCCTTCTTGATCTTGGTCGCCTCGGTGCCATAAATCGCCGTGCGCAACATCTGTGCGATCTGGGCTGGAGAGATCCCGAGCGTTGCGGCCTGTGCGCGATTGATCGTGATTGAGTATTCCGCCGTGTCCGCCTGCGCGCTTGACACCACCTCGCGCGTGCCGGGCGTGCTTGAAAGGGCATGTTCTACATCAAGCGCGGCAGACTTGAGTCCGTTAAGGTCGTCGCCAGAAAGCGTGATCTTGATCGGTGCGCCGGTAGGCGGGCCGTTGCTCGGTTCAAAGACGCGAACCGTCACGTCTTTGTAGGCGCGCGTATTTTCTTTGAGTTCCTCGAGCACCTCGCCACTGGTGCGCTCACGGTCTTTGGAAAGATTGATGTTGATCGAAGCGAAGCGCGGGCCATTTGACGCGTTTTGAGAGAAACTCGATCCCGCACCGACCGTGGTCGTAAAGGATTCGATCTCGGGCACGGTGTAGAGCGATTCCTCCACTGCCCGCGTCGCGAGGTCGGTCTGCGTCAGTGGCGTACCTGGCGGCGCCTCAAGCTCAATGTAAAGATAATCCAGATCACCTGCTGGGAAAAATTCGATTTTGGTAAGCCCCACGATGGGTAATGCGATCGCAATGACGAAAAGTCCGATAAGGCCGAAAACGAACTGATATTTCCTTCGACGATTGTCGAGCAATTTGACGATGTTACGCTTGTACCACTCCCGCAGACGCTGTGCGTATTCTTCCTGACGTTTTTCAAAATCGCTTTGTGAGGCACGCAAGGTCAATGAGGCAATGATCGGGGTCATGCCAAGCGCGACAAAGATAGATGCGAGCAAGACGAAGATGATCGTAAACGGAATGCTTTTGATGAATTGTCCGGTGATGCCCGAGATCGTAAAGAGCGGGACGAACACCGCGACCATCGTGAGCGTTCCGGCAATGAGCGGATAACTGTATTCGGCCAGTGCTTTTTTCGCCGCAGCGACTTTGTGCATGCCGTGCACGAGGTTGACGTGTATGGCTTCGGTGATGACGATGGCCGAGTCCACTAGAATACCGATCGAAAGAATGAGTGAAAAGAGGGAAATGAAGTTGATGGTGTTGCCTGTTTCGTTGAGCGCGATGAACGAGATCAGAAGCGTGAGTGGAATGGAGAGACCCGCGATGAGCGCTTCGCGCCAACCTAATGTCGCAAACAAGACTAGCATGACCAATATCACTGCTTCGAGGCCAGTGCGGGTCAGGTCACTGAGATCGTTGCGGATCTCATCTCCTGCATCGAATGAAACGAATGTCTCGACGCTTCCGTTGTTTTTCTTTTGTATATCATCGAGTGCGGCGCGCACGTCTTTGGTGAGGACGGTAATGTCGGCACCGCGTTGTTTGAAAACGGTGAAAGTCGCCGCCTGTGCGGCCGGTTTACCGGCGACCGAGACACGCGAGAACGTCGTAGGATCTTCCACACCATCCGAGACGAACGCGATATCTTGCAGGTACAACATCTTGCCGTCGCGCGTGACGATAGGGAGTGTAGCGACTTCGCTCGGTTCTTTGATATCACCTTTGAGAGCGATCGTGTATTCGACGCCGTTTTGTTCGATGGTACCTACGGGGAGCGCCGCATTGTTGGCTGCGATACCGGCGATCACGTCGCTGAGCGATAGATTATAGAGTGCGAGGGATTGTTTGCGCACGATGACGTTGACTTCGCGGCCACGTACGCCGCTTATATCCGCACGAGAGACGCCTGGAATCGCTTCAAGCGTATCTTTGATATCTTCACTGAAGTCCTTGAATGCGGTAACGGGCAGGTCGCTTGAGAGCGCGGCGATGATAACCGGCTGATCGGCGAAATTGACATCGGTCACGACCGGCGCTTGGGCGTCGGTCGGAAGCGTGCCGCGTATCTTGTCTACTTCATCCTTCACTTTTTGAATCGAAGAGGTGAGATCGGCCGAGGCTTCGAATTCGACCGTAACGATCGACACGCTCTCGCGCGAAGCCGAGGAGAGCGTTTTGATGTTGGGGACGTTGCCGACGGCGTTTTCGACTTCATTGGTGATCAGCTCCTCGACATCTTGGGGCGATGCACCCGGCAAGACGGTCGAAATAACGGCGATCGGTATCTGGATCTCAGGCGTCGATTCCCGCTGCATCGTAAAAAGGGTGTAGGTGCCATAGAGCACCAAGGTCGCCATGAGCAGGTACGTCAGGGCCCGTTTTTCAAGTAGGAAATTCCAAATACGAAGCATGGTGTGATGTTATTCTGTTACCTCTACCAGATCGTTTGCGTTGTGTCCGCGGGCATCGAGGACGATCTTCATATCGCTCGTCAACCCTTGCTTGATGAGCATGGTGTCGCCGACGATCGATCCTTCTTCAACCGGATGCGCGATAAGCGTGCTTGAAGCGCTCACGGTAAATACTGCAAGCGAGTCGGGCAACACCTTGATCGCGGTGATCGGGATGTAAAAGCCTTCCGAGGGTTTGACCTCTTTTACTTTGCCCGCAAGGAATGCAACCTCGACAAATTGTCCGTGGGTCAGGTCAGCGGGGCCGGAGAATCCGACATGTACGCGCGATTTTTTCGTATCGGGATCGAGCCCCGGCTCGACCGACGTGACGATGCCGTTATAGGTACCATCGATCAAGACTTCGCCACCTATCGTGATGCGATCTTTCTGTTCTTCGGAGACGAATGTTTCGATCTCAAGGCCGCCTTTGTTTGAGACGACCGCGACGGTCTGGGAAGGGGAGACGAAATCGCCGCGCCGGATGCTGATGTTACTTACCGTACCGGCAATGGGCGTGCGTACGCGAGTATGCTCAAGCTGTGCGACGGCACCAGCAAGACCTCCTTGCGCAGAAAGCAGTGCTGCTTGAGCCGCCTGAATATCTTCGGTTTGCGCGCCGGTCTGGATCTTTTGCACGTTGGTGGATGCTGCGACCGCACCGCTTTGCGCCTGTGCAAGGCCATCGCGGGCACCGGTCGCCGCTGCGAGTGCCGCATCTGCCTCACTGCGAGCTGCTGCGATAAGCATCTGGTCGGCATTGATGTCGTCGCGTGTCGTGCTAGCGTCTACTTTTTGCTCATTGATATATGAAGCAACATTGTCGAGAAAACGTTTGATGCGTTTGATCCGGTCTTGCGCGTTTGCAAGCGCCGCATCAGGATTGTTTTGCGCGATGTTCGTCTTGGTTTCATTGCGCCAGGTGTTGAGCATATCAGCAATCGCCACACGCTCTTGTTCTACGACAACCGACTCATCATAACTTGCCGTCTTTACTCTGAAACTGGGACGCACCGTGAGCGGGCGATCGAAAAAATTGTCTGACTTGCTCAGCACCGCGTCTTCAGCAAGACTCAATGATTGCGTATATGCCGAAGCGGCGCTGATGCGTGCTTGTTCAAGCGATGTCTGCGAACTTTTTTCCTGAGCGGATGCGGCGGTGCGGTCTTCTGTGCGTGCGCCACCCTGTATTTTCGCGAGGCTTGCCTGTGCCGCGGCCACCGCCCCTTGGGCCGAAAGCACTCCCGCGCGTTGGGAGGCGTTTTCTGTTTCGGCAAGGATCGTTCCGGCACCCACGTATTGTCCGGCCTTGACGTACACGCCGGTCACTTGTCCGCCCGTCTCTGCACGCAATTGCGCTTCGGACTGCGAACGCACTTCGCCGGTGAGGGTGAGGGTACCTTCCTGGGTCAAGGACGCGACCGAAGCAACCTTGACCGTACGCGTATCGGCAGGCTGCGCTTCGTCAGTCGTTGCATCCTTGGACAAAGCAAACACCAACCCCCCGATGCAAAGCACAGCAATGATCGCAACAAAAATCGCATAGCGCCTGTGGCGCTTTATATAGTTCCAAAATCGTCTCATAGTGATAGTAGAAAGAATGTAGTTAGTACTTTTGTATCTTACACGTTTTTTTATGATTGTCAAATCGTATTTTGTCAAACTCTATGCTATAAGTTCATCATGCAAAAACAATATCGTCACCTTTTCTTCGACCTCGACAATACGCTCACCCGCAGCAGGACCAAGATCTCTCCCGAAATGAAAGACGTTCTGACTGCTCTCAGGCGTGATATCATTGTCGTATCTGGAGCGGCGTGTTCACAGATACAGTATCAAGTTGACGGGCTCTCCTGTTTCTGTTTGGGGCAAAACGGCAACCACGCAGTAGCGCATA